>JBGQHA010000138.1:0-6916 GCA_041497735.1 Dehalococcoidia bacterium
ACCAAGTCCGGCAGCGCGCCCTTCACCTGCAAGACACTCACAGGTGTATCGCACGCGGCGCCGCAGCCCTGGCTGTCGCCGAGCTGGCCCGATGAGTTGTCGCCCCAGCACTTCAGGTTGCCGCCGTTCATCAGGGCGCAGTTGTGGTTCGTGCCCGCCGCGATGGCGGCCGTGTCCCGCAGCGCCCGGCAGGGCACGCCCGGCGTACAGACGATGCCGATCCCGCAGTCGGAAAACGCACAGACATCGATCGGCGAGAGGCTATCGTTCGGGCTGTCGCCGTTGCCCACCTGGCCGGCGCCGTTCTCGCCCCAGCAGTACACCACGTGCGCATCGCCGATGATCGCGCAGGTGTGCCTCTCGCCCGTCGCGATGGCGTTCGCGGTCGTAATCGCCGAGACCTCGGTGGCGCTGCCGCAGGTCGTGCCGCAGGCCCCGCCGTCACCAAGCTGGCCCGACGAGTTGTCGCCCCAGCAATCGATATGGCCCGACGACAGCAGCGCGCAGCTATGCGAGCCGCCTGCCGCAACGCGAGCGACACCGGAGAGGCCGGTGACATCGACCGGCGTTTGGGCGCAAGCGATCGGATTGAGCAGCTCATCCACGCAGGGCGAACCGGTCGCCGCGCCGAGCTGTCCGGCGTCGTTTTGGCCCCAGCACTTCACGCCGCCGGTCGAGAGCAGGGCGCAGTTGTGGTACACGCCGGCAGCGATCGCCACGACGCTGCCCGAGAGGCCCGTGACGTCGGTCGGTACGAGGCGGCGGCACTGGCTCATCGAGCAATCCTGGCCGTCGCCGATCTGGCCCCGGCGGTTCCAGCCCCAGCACTTCACGCCGCCCGTATCGAGCAACGCGCAGGTGTGGGCTCCTCCCGCGGCAATCGCAACCACGCCGCTCTGCAAGCCGGAGACGTCCACCGGCGTCGGGTTCGGTTCGGTGGCGCCCGTGGCGGTGCCGTTCCCCAACTGGCCGTAACGGTTGTAGCCCCAGCACTTCACGCCGCCGGTCGTGAGCAGCGCGCACGTGTGGTTGCTCCCCGCCGCGATGGCCGCGACGCCGCTCGGAAGGCCGCTGACCGCGACTGGCTTCAGCCGCTGCATGGTCGTGCCGTCGCCGAGCTGACCGTCGGTGTTGTCGCCCCAGCACATGACGCCGTTCGCCGTCGTGAGCGCGCATGTGTGCAGACCGCCCGCCGTGACCGCGGACATCCCGCCAAGCGTATTCGCCGACGTGCGAGGACCGGGCTCGAGCGCCATCGCGCCGAGCAGCGCCAGTGCGGCGGTGCAGCCGATTGCAACAAGCCAGCGTCGAGTGATCACAAACTTCCCATCGAAGACCGGAATGACGTCCTACAGAGTATCACTTCGCCGCAAGCCAGTCGGCTTGGCCGTGAAACTCGCCTTCGCCGATGCGCTTCGCCGTTTGCTTGACCGGATCGATCAGGTAGAGTCCTCGGTCGCCGAAGACGAACAGTGAGCGCCCGTCCGCGGTCGATGAGAGGCTGGGCGAGTCGATCTGCAGCTCAGCGATTCGCGTCAGCTCACCAGTCGACAGATCGATCCGCCAGATGTCCTCCGGCAGGCCGTCGCGCTCGAGGTGAGCCGCAGCTCCCCCAGCGCCAGCGGACGCGACGGCGAGCTCGGGCTGCGAACGAGTTCGCAGGAGAGCTCCCTGGCCGGCGCCTCCTGTGTAGATGTAGCGTCCATCCGGCGAGAAGCGCGGCGACTGAAGGCTGACGAGCTGCTGCGCTTCGCCGGCCAGGAGCCGTTCCCCGCTGCCGTCGGCGTTTGCGATCCACACGCTTTGCGTGTAGTCCGGCTGCGTTCGCATGAAAGCGATGCTGGTGCCGTCGCGCGACATCGTGGGCTGATAGGCGTTCTGAATGACGTCCGTCCGCTGGTTCGTCGCAAGGTCGATCCTCTGCACCGTGGAGACGATCTGCCGGTTCTCGAACCGCTGGACCGTGAAGATGAGGCCGCTACCATCCGGGAGCCAGGCGGGCGAGACCACCTGCTCGCTCCGCGTGCCGTGCTGGACGATGAGCTGCGGGTCCGTGCCGTCCGCGTTCGCGATGTACAGGTCCGATCCCAGGTCGGTGTTTTCGCCGGGAATGACGACCGGCGTCAGGAGCAGCGTGTAGGCGATGCGTTTTCCGTCCGGCGAGACGGCGGGGTCCACGAGCGTGCCGTCCTCGGGCGCGGGGATCAGCGGCTGCTCCTCGTGTCCGCGCAGCGACAGCTCCACGAGCGCCCTGTTCTGCGTGAACACGAGCCGATCGGTCCGTGATGCTGAACCGCCCGACAGGCAGCCGCTCGCGAAGAGGACAGGGAGAAGGACAGCCAGGATGTAGCGAAAGCGCCGGGGCTGAGGAGATCGGGGCACGGTTCCTTCATCGTAGGCAGCCAAACTCGGTCAGGGAAGCGCCCGGCTTGACGCCGACAAGAGCCTTATGGTACTGATACTAGGTATCATGTCGGAACTAGATCTGATCGTTCAGCGGCTCGAGCTCAGGGGCCACCGTATGACGTCCAGCCGGCGTCGGGTGCTTGAAGCCCTGGTGCGGGCGCCCGCGCACTTCACCGTCGAGGACTTGTTCGGCCTGGCCCCCCGGGTCGGCCGGGCCACGGTCTTCCGTACGATGAAGCTCCTGCAGGACCTGAACGTCGTTTGCCGGGTGCGGATGGAAGACGGGAGCCTGCACTACCGGCTGAGTACGCGCGGCCATCACCACCACCTCGTCTGCCGGACATGCGGCCGGGTGGAAGACTTCTCGACCTGCGACGTCGCCTCGCTCGTCGATGACCTATCGCGCAACACGGCCTACGAGATCGAGGGCCACTGGCTGGAGGTCTACGGCCGGTGCGCGTCGTGCCGGATTCTGGAGAAGGTGGCGGTTCCAGTATGAGCTCCTTTTATCGCCTGTCAGTGAGACTATGTATCAAGTCGTGGGTCATTGTGGGACTGCTGTTCGTGGCCTCGGCCGGCGTCGCCTGCAGCAGCAACTCGGATGGTCGAAGCACCGCTCAGCCAAGCGGCACTGCCAAGCTTGAGGTGGTCGCGACCACCGTTCAGGTGACGGCTCTCGTCAAGGAGGTCGGCGGCGACAAGATCGATCTGCACGGAATCATTCCGGCCGGCGCCGATCCTCATGCGTTCGAGCCCATACCGAGCGACCTCGCGGCGATCGAGAAGGCACAGATCATTCTCCGAAGTGGCTTAGGCTTAGACGACTGGCTCGACGGCACGCTGCGGGCCGGCTCCAACGCGACGGTCGTTACGGTGACGGATGGTATCATTCCCCTCAAGGGAGAAGATGACGGCGCGCAAGTCGATGATCCGCACGTCTGGCATGATCCCGAAAACGACAAGATCATGGTCGACGACATCGCGGCTGCGCTCGAGCGGGCCGATCCCGCGAACAGCGCGACCTATCGGGCGAACGCCGCAACATACGACACGGTCCTCGACAACACGACGGCGCAGGTGCAAGCAATCATCAACGAGATCCCGGCGGACGCTCGAAAGCTGGTGACGAACCACGACGCCCTTGGCTATTTTGCTCGGGCGTTTGGCCTGACGATCGTCGGGGCGGTGATCCCCAGCGTCTCGACTGATGCCCAGTCGTCCGCCCAGCAAACGGCTGCCCTGCTTGATGCGATCCGCAGCGAGCATGTGAGGGCGATCTTCGCCGAATCGAGCGCGAATCCTCAGCTGGCGACCACGCTGGCCGGCGACGCGGGCGTCAAGATCGTCGACGATCTGTACGGCGACTCGCTCGGCGAGCCGGGGAGCGGCGCCGATACCGTGGACGGAATGCTCCTGACGAACGCTCGCAAGATCGCCGATGCGCTGAAGTCATGACAACAGCACAAGCGACCCTCGCTGTCGATCACGAAGACTGCCTCGTGCTGCGCGGCGTGACCGTCGCGTATCAGCGGAAGGTCGTGCTGAACGGTGTGCAGGCGGACATTCGGCGCGGACAGGTGATCGGTGTCGTCGGGCCGAACGGCGGAGGCAAGACGACGTTGCTCAAGGCAATACTCGGCCTCGCGCCGGTCGTCAACGGCAGCATCACGCTCTTCGGCAGCCCGGCGACAAAGATGCGCTCGCACATCGCGTACGTCCCGCAGCGAGAAGTTGTCGATTGGGACTTCCCCGTCACCGTATTCGACGTCGCGATGATGGGGCGCTACCCGCGCACTCGCTGGCCGCAGCGGCCGGGCCAGAAGGACCGTGCCGTGGTCGAGAGCGTGCTCGCCCGGCTCGAGATGCTCGACTATCGGGACACGCAGATCGGCCAGCTCTCCGGCGGGCAGCAGCAGCGCGTGTTCATCGCTCGAGCGCTGGCTCAGGAAGCCGACGTCCTGCTGCTGGACGAGCCGATGAACGGCATCGATGCCGCCACGCAGGAAGTGATCATGCAAGTCATCGAGGAGCAGCGCGCCGCAGGCAAGATCGTCTTGCTGGCAACGCACGATCTGGTCAGCGCGTCCTGCGCCTGCGACTGCCTCTGCTGTGTCAACGAGCGGATGGTGTCGTACGGGCCGCTGAGCGAGACCTATACCGCCGAGAACCTCGCGGAGACGTACGGAGGGCCCGTCATCGTGCTCGGGCCGGCCAACGGAGCGGACCCCGCGCACACACACCACACCGGCGACCACGCGCACCACAGCCACGTCCATGAGCCCCTGGGCGCAGAGCACGACTGATGCCGGTCGTCCACTACTTCAGCGATCCATTCCAGTACCAGTTCATGCGCCGCGCGGTCATCGAGGTGGTCCTGATGGGTGCGGTGACCGGTGCGATCGGCACGTATGTGGTACTGCGCGGTCTCTCGTTCATCGGCGATGCGCTCTCGCACGCGATCTTCCCCGGCATCGTGATCGCGTTCCTGCTCGGGCAGAGCATCTTCTGGGGTGCCCTGATCTTCGGTGTGCTCACATCGGGCTCCATCGCCGTCGTCGCCCAGAACCGCCGCGTCAAGGAAGACTCCGCCATCGGCGTGCTCTTCGCCGGAACGTTTGCGCTGGGCGTCGTCCTGATTAGCTCTTCGCGAAACTTCACGCGCGATCTGGCATCGTTCCTCTTCGGCAACGTCCTCGGCGTGACGGTGCACGACATCTGGCTCTCGGCGATCGTCGGCGCCGTCGTGCTGCTGCTGATCGCGCTCTTCTATCGCGAGCTGCTGATCACCTCGTTCGACCGCGCGGCGGCGCAGGCGGTAGGCCTGCCGGTGTTCTGGCTCGATCTCCTGCTGCTCGTGCTGATCTCACTCACGATCGTGGTCTCGCTGCGCGCCGTGGGCAACATCCTCGTTGTGGCGATGCTCGTGACGCCCGCCGCAGCGGCGCGCTTGCTCACGGACCGCCTGCCTGTGATGATGGCGACCAGCGCGGCGATTGGCGCGCTGTCCGGCATGATCGGGCTGCTCGTGTCGTACCACTTCGACGTTGCGGCCGGCGGGACGATCGTGCTCGTCGCAACGACGATCTTCGCGTTCGTCTGGCTCTTCGCGCCGAACCATGGCTTCGTGCCGACGCAGTTGCTGCGCCGCCGGCTGGCGACGGGAACAGCCGCGATGCGCGTGTACTTCGAGTCGCCGGAGATCCAGACGCCGGGGCGCCACTAGCCCATGAGGGCGCCCTCGGACGATGTCGATGCGCGGCTGGCGTTCGTGCGCGAGTTCGCGGCGAGCTCGCCCTACTACCAGGCGATGGGCATGTCGATAGCTGAGGCATCCGAGGGCCGCGTGATGATTCGTGTCGAGCTGCAGACCTCGCAGCTCAATGCCTACGGCATCGTGCACGGCGGCGTGCTGCCCGCGATCGCGGACGGCGCGATGGGTAACGCGCTGCGCACACTGTACGGCGCGTCGGCGCAGGTGCTGACGGCGGAGGTCCAGCTGCACTATCTGCGGCGGGTCGCCGGCGGCGCGCTGCTGGCGGACGGACGCGTCGTGCAGTCCGGCCGCCGGCTCTCGTTTGCTGAAGTCGAGATCCGCGACGAAGCGAGCGGCAAGCCGGTCGCGCGCGGCAGCGGGGTGTTCGTCGTCGAGCCGAAGGCGTAGGAGTGCCTGGCGGAGGGACAAGACGTGGAGCGAACGAAGCCAGGGCAGATCGTCATCCTGAATGGCGCCCCGCGATCCGGTAAGTCGAGCATCGTCGCCGTGATCCAGGAGACGTTCGATGGTCTATGGATGAATCTGGGCGTAGACACGTCCGTCATGCACGTTACGCCGAAGCGATACAGGCCCGGGATCGGCCTGCGCCCCGGAGGCGAGCGGCCGGATCTCGAGCCTCTCGTGCCCGTGCTCTACGCAGCGATGTACGAATCGATCGCCGCGCACAGCAGACTTGGTCTGAACGCCGTCGTCGATGTCGGCCACCACGACGCGTACGCGGTTCCCCGCCACATCCTCGCGGACAGCGCCCGACGCCTGGCCGGGCTGCCCGTCCTCTTCGTCGGCGTCCGATGTCCCATCGAGGTGATCATGGAGCGCCGCCACGTCCCTCAGCCCGGCCGCGAGCACCAGTATCTCATCGGCACGCCCGACGACCCGATCCCTCTTCCGATCCGCCGCTGGCAAGACGAAGTGCATACGCCCGGCGTCTACGACCTCGAGGTCGACACGTCCCTGCTCACGCCGGAGGCGTGCGCCGAGGCGATACGAAAGCGGCTCACTGAGGGGCCGCCGGGATCGGCGTTCCACCGATTCGCCAAAGGATCGGCCGGCTCCTCTGCTACAATCCCGCCGTGATCGACCACGACCCGCTCCAGACCGCCGCGCAGATCGTCGCTGCGTCGACGTACCTGATCGCGCTGGTCGGCGCGGGGCTCTCGAAGGAGTCCGGCATCCCCACGTTTCGCGGCGGCGACGGGCTGTGGGACAAGCACGGCGAGCCTCCGATGGATGGCT
>JBGQHA010000139.1:0-6900 GCA_041497735.1 Dehalococcoidia bacterium
ATCTGCTCCGCCGTCAGGCCGAGCTTCTTCCCCACAGCGACGCTGAGCCGCTCAAGATGCTTGAGGTGCCGCCCTGTCGTGGCGTCGCGCATCTCGGCGGCGAGTGCCAGCGTTTCAATCGTCTTCCTGTGCGACAGACGCAAGCGCTGGTACGACTCCTCGACCTCGGCGAGGAGCAGCGAGAGCTGGAGGATGGCGGCTAGATGGCCACCCAGCGCCGTCAGTGCGCGGACGCGCTCGTCGGTTCGCTCGCGCGAGTAATGACTTGTAACCACCAAGGTCCCGAGATGCTCGCCTTCGAACACAAGCGGTACAAAGACGAGATACTTGATGCCGTTTTCGATCATCCAGCGACGGTGATGAGGCGGCACCGTGTCGAGCTCGGCGGGATCGGTAATGACCATCGGCGACGGGTCCTCAAGAAGGCGCTTGCTGCTGTCCTGGATCTCCTCCCGCGTCATTCGGTCCCACGTTGTGTCGGGCATGAAGCCTGCGTCGCGGATGTATAGCACGTTCAGCAGCAGTTTGTTACCTGTCGGGTCCCACGTGAGCAACTGGATCGAATCAAAGCCGGTCGCACTCTGCGCGGCGGAGACTGCCGCCTTCAGGCGCTCGAAGATCGTTCGCCGCGAAGCGAGGCTCTGGCTAATCTTCGTGAGAAACTGGAGCTGCCCTTCCAACCGCTCGGCGCGATGCGCTTCCGATGCGACACTGAGTGTTAGAGCGCAGGTATTCGCGAGCACGCGCCGTTCGTCGCCGGAGAGAACGCTGCAGCCTTTGCTCGGGGCGCCAACCATGATCAGGATGCCTTGCAGCCCCTGGTGCGCATCCTTCAGGCTTGTTCCCTCGATCCAGGCGTCGGCAGGCAGGTTCTCCAGCGGAGAGCCTGCCTGGGCGCCTACACCGTCCGGCCAGATCGACACTGGGGCGTCCCGCGTGGAAGGCACTTCGCGCGCGAAGTCGAGATTGCCCGCGCGCGCCGCCTGCTGCAATGAGCTTCGCAGCTTCGCCGATCGAGCGTACCACGCGACTGGCACCAAGAGCCGGTCGGGAGAGAGCGTTTGCAGGTAGACGGCATCGGCGTGGAATTCCTCACCGATCGCCCGAATGATCGAGTCGGGGTCGTTACCTCGGTCCGCCCGAGAGAGCAAGCCGAGCAGCCTGCGGGAGATGGTCTCTTCCTGCGTCATGTTGACGCCCCATCATGAGTATCGTCCGGCAAACGCGGGTATGAACCCGCAGGCCCTGTGGCCACCGGACGCAGAACCTTACTTGGCGTGAGGACAAGGACCCGATAGGGCGAGTCGACGCCGTTGCCAGCGATAGCGCAGGTTGAGCGGATCGAAACGTGTTTCATGGCAAGGGCAGCGGCTGCTGCGGTCCAGGTAGCAAAGCGGTCGGTAGCGCGACGGTGGCAAGCGGCTCAGCGGGCGTGACTGACAGCGCGATGGCAGGCGGCGTGACACCGGGCGCGGGGATGAAGGCCGCTGGTGTCAGCAAGTTATCGACTGGTGAGGGCAGCGGAATGCGAGGTGGCGCCGCGCCCGTATCTAGGCTCTGCGCGAGGCGTTGCAAGGCATCGATGGCGGGCTGAAGCGGCGGCGCGGGCACAGCGGGCGCGTTATCAACCGGCGCGATGTTGGCGAGCAATGGCGGCAGGGCGAGCTGCATGCCCTGAGCGATACGGGTCAACGCATCGATCGCGGCCGCGAGCGAGGCGGACGTTTCAGTCTCGGTAGGGGGCTGTGACGCATGCTGCGGCTGCGCGCCGGCGCTGTCGAACGATGCGCCGCCCGCGGCCGACGCGTTCGAACGCGCCGAGAGATTGTGCGGACTATCGGCCGGGACGGCCAGTGTGGCGATGGTGATGCCGCCGGTAATCGTAAGCGCGGCGGTGGCGAGCTTGACCTTCGCGCCCAGGCCCAGCAGCCGTGCGACGAAATTGGCGCCGCCCGACGTTGCCGACGCGGCGCTCACACCGTGCATGATGCGCGCACCGAGGAACGCCGGCAGCGGGAACAGCGCCAACATGCCGTACGCCGCTGAGACCTGTCGTTGTCGGGCGAGCTCGCCGCGGCAAGGGCGACACTCGTCTGCGTGGGCAGCTATCGCTCGGCGCTGCACCGGTGTCGCTTCGCCGTCGATGAGCGCAGCCATCGTCTTCTGCGCCTGGCCGCAGCGCGCGGCAGACGACTGCATGCGCTCGAACGCCTCGGCGACCCCACGACGCGCGCGGAAGAGCAGCGTTTCGATGGCGGAACCGGTCGTGCCTAGGATCACGGCAATCTCCTGATAGTTCTTTCCTTCAACTTCGCGCAGAAAAAGCGCGAGGTGCTGCCGGGACGGTAGCGCCGCCATCGATTGCCAGAGGAGGCGTTCGCGCTCGTGACGAATGGTGGCGGCTTCGGGGTTAAGGTTCTCGGAAGCGGGCAATTGTTCGGGCAGCTCCTCCTCCGTGCTCGTCGAGAGGCGCCGCGCCCGGTCGATACAGGCCCTCGAGGCGATGCGGTAGAGCCAGGTGCTGAAGGCTGCGGGCTCGCGCAGCCGGTCCAGCTTTTGATAGGCGCGCACCCAGACTTCCTGGCAGATGTCCTCGGCCGCCTGGGCGTTGCGCACCGAGCGCAGCACTAAGTTGTAGACCTTGGGCGCAAAGGCTTCGTAAAGCTGTGCGAATGCAGCGCTGTCGCCTGACGCAGCGGCTGCAATCTTGCGGCTGTCCATTGTGGAGCCGGGCTCTGTCAAGACTGGCATACCGTCGGGTACCTGTCCCTGTGCTCCCTTTCCTCAGTATATATCGACGCATTTCGACCGATTGGTGCTGGAGGCCGTGCGGCGGAGGACGGGAGCCGCACGGCCTCCAGCGCTGGATAACTAGTGGATGCCAAGGGACGAGTCGAACATGCCGTTCGCCTCAGAGCCGAAGCTGCCCGCCAGCGGCGGCAGCGTCGGGAGCGGAGGCGGCGGTGGCAGCGTCGGAAGGGCGGGTGGGGCCGGCGGTGCAAACGTGATACTCGCCGAGCCTTGTGCGCTACCCTGCATGCCTACTGAAGCTACCGGCGCGCTGGCCGAGCTCTGGAACGAGCCCCGGAACGAACCACCTCCACCGCTCGGGCCTGCCGACGTCTGGCTGTCGAATTGACCAGAGCCCGAGATGGGTCCCCCGGAGCCGGTGAGGGCACCGCTGCTGGCTACAGTCAGGCTGCCACTCGGCGCAGGCAAGGCCGGAGCCGACGGTAGGGCAGGAATTGCGGGTAGGGCAGGCGCGGCGGGCAGACCGGGTGCCGCGCCATTCACACTGCCCTCGAGGCTCCCTTGAGCACTGCCGTGCCCCTGGATATTGCCCTGCGCTAGGGCGACGCCGCCGATCGCGAGGGCGAGGAGCACTATTCCGCTTGCGATGAGCTTCTGGTTGAACATCTTCCGAACCCTCCTTCTTGGGCGACGCAGCTCCTGGGCTCCATCGCCACTAATACGGACGACGGGCGGGAGGCGATCCTGCGCTACCCGGCAGTATTTCTTCGCGGGACAGTTACGGTCTTGAAGGGAGGGAATCTGAGTGTTGTTCGCCGAGCTGGTTGCGGCGCGTCACCGGAGCAGCGGCTTGTCTCAAACGGCGGCGCTGCCGGGCTCAGAATGGGATCTGGTGGGACGTCTGACATTTCGCGGCAGCCGCCGAAGATGGGCACTACGGGAAGATCGTGGCGGTACGGCCGGGGCAGCGAGGGGACAAGTGGGTGGGCGCTTCCGCAGGCGAGATCATGTAGCCACATGGCGCTCGTCCTCCGTCGCAGGTTCCTGGCCATTGTTCTCGCGAGCGAACACTTCTTCCCGCAAGACGCTGACTTCGACAGGCGCTGAGATACCTATCGTGACGCGACCTCGGTTGATCCCGAGGACGCGGACGCGGATGTTCCCTGAAATGACAATGCTTTGGTCGACCCGTCTGGTCAGGATAAGCATCCCGGCACACTCCTACCTTTGACAGACGCGCGCTAGAAGGGAAACTTGCGCTCGGGCCTGCGTAGTCTCTTTCCGGTCTATCGCTGTAAGATCGCGAAGGGAACACGCGCGCTGCAGGTTCTACCAGCAAACAAAGCAGACTGGCCCGACGAAATGTCGGGCCACAGCCTGCTAACGACGCGCAGACCCCCCGCAGGCCGCGACGCCGCTCTAGGTCAAGTATGCAAGTTGCCTCTCTCTTTTGGACAAACGTTGGAGCAAGACCACGTAACGGACGCGTAACATTCGGCATTTTGCCGCGAATTCACCGCGGATCTACACAGGCTGGAAGGGCAGAAGGGACCGGAGCTGGCGGAACGGACGCGATCGGGGGGATCCTAGCTGCCTCCGATACCATGACCTCGCCGTGGAATCACGTCAAGGCAAACAAGACCAGCTGGTGAGCCGAGGGGTTGGCGCGTAGCCCTGGTCCTGAGCGGCGGCGGCGCTCGGCGCCTTCCGGCCCGGCTTCCTCCGTGCCGTTTTCTGCCCTTCCTTCCGCCGTCACTAGTCGTGGGTTAAGTACGCGCCTGCGGCGGATTTCGTAGCGACGAACGTGCAGCTGTATACCTCGACGACCGATGTCACGGCGGCGCGAGGTCTTTCACCAAGAGCAGATCTGCCGCGCGGCGCTGGCGTCCGCTCACTGTTACGGTTCTGCAATGCTCTTAGCCGTACTGTTGGCGTCCGCGAAATGGCTCAAGGGATAGCATAGAACTCTCGGGTAGGCGCAGTTTCCGCATCCACAGCCGCGTGGAGCCTGGACCCCGCTAATGCAACAGGCTCGTCCCTCGCCCGCCGACGTTCTCGGATTCTGCGCCTACCTGTTCGCTATGAGCGGCGGCGATGCCGCCGGAGACTTCGTATCAAGTTTGGCTTTCGGCTTTCGGACGCTCCGCGATGGTTACACCGTTCAGATCCTAGACCCGACGCAAGATGAGCGGCCGATAACCCTGCCGCATCCGCCTGAGCCCGACGAGGAGCCGGCGCCGCTCTTCTTACTGCCGGCCATCGAACAAGCCGAAGCGCGCGCGCCCATTCCCAGGTAGAGCGCTTGCTTCAGCCCTGATGCGCACGGCATGCTGCCGAGCCAACGTCTTGGTTCGCGTCTGCCTCGCGGGCAGCGAGTGGCGGGCGCGGAATCCACTCCTCCCAACCACTGCTAGCTGCACTAGGGGGCCCCAGAAACAAAAGGAGCGCGACAAATCGCGCTCCTTTCTCTGCTTGGCTCCGAAGGCTCAGCTAGTAAAACTAGCTAGCCCGCCGCTGCTGTTGCGCACCCTCCTCTCGTTGCTGCATCTGCACCGCTTGCTGGATGTTCTGCGCCACTTCGCTCAGGTTGAGATCCGCGGCTTCCGCCGCCTGTTCCAGGTCGTCGAGCGTCAAGTGGCGATCATCCCCATGGTCATCGTTCAATTTGCCGCATCCGCATGATGCGCACATAGGGTCCTCCTTTCGTTTAGCTCTTGCGCCTGCTGGTCGAGCGTGATCGAGAGGGTGCCGGCCGGGTTGATGACGTCTTGTGGCCGGCCTTCGGCAGGTCCTTGTGGACGGTTGCCCAGGCGACAGCCTCTTCGCGGCCCTTGTAACGGCCTTCCTTCTTTGCCGACTCTTCGATGTGCTCGGCCATCCGTTCGGCTTTGATGGTGTGACTCTGCCGTCTGTTGCCTGGCACGTGTGCTCCTCCTCTAGTGCTGGTGGGCGATGCGCCCGCGGTGGTGTATGGTGACCGATTGCCTGCTGAACCGACGCGGCATCAACGCCCAAACCAACAACATGGATACCAGCATCGCAACGAGATAGGTTCCTATCGCGTACGCCGAGGCCGGCTCGAAGACGCCGGCACTATCCAAGTTGCGGTTCCGCATGATCCCCTGGAACGGGTGCACGAGCGGTCCGGAGATGCGGTTGATGAAGTCGACGAAAGCCGCGTTGGGATTCGCGTCAGCCATCATGAATCCCATTCGGAATGCAATGATAGCGACCACGATGATTCCCACGAGGCCGATCAGCCCATTGAGCAGCGCCAGCGAGCTGGACAGCGTGCGGACTGCGGCCTTGTCCTCTTCGACGATGTCAGTGGCGCCTTCATCTGCAGCGGAGGCCGCGTCATCGCCTGTTATGTATCTGGGTCTCATGACCTGCCTCCTTTCGGACTTACGCCGCACTCTTCGGTAGCGCGGCTAACTCTGGTTCGCGCCGACGTACCCGCCAGCGGGCACCACATTGCAGGCAGACTACGTCCGACTCGCCGATGCCTCGTTCTAAGAACAAGTCACCGGCACAACGCTTGCATCCTTTGAGTACCAGCATGACTACCCCCTCCTCTGGTTGCTGACCGGAACAAGCGTAGCGTTGGTCACGTCGCACGGGCATAAGGATGGACCGAGCCCGGCTTGCAAACCTGTTGCAGGGCGACCTCATCGTTGGCTTGTTACGGGTTTGTTATGGGGGCGACGGCGCACTTCATATCTGCGCAAGAGCATTTCGGCTACATTTGACAGGAGGAGGAAGAACGGACGTCTGTGCGGAGCCCAATGGTGAGCGTTCTTGTAGTGGATGATGATGCTGCCCTTCTCAGGCTGCTGCGTTTGTCCCTTCAGGATTCGGGCTTTGAGGTCCAAACGGCCACTAACGGTCAGGAGGCCTTGGAGAAGGTTTCCTCACAGAACCCGCGCGTAATTGTGTTGGACCTAGAGATGCCGGTTATGGACGGCCGGACGTTCGTTCGCGAGATGCGCGCCAGAGGTTGCAGCACGCCTGTGCTGATCCTGTCGGCGTTCGATGCCAAACGCGCTCAAGGGGAGCTCATGACGGAGGCATCGATGAGCAAGCCGTTCGACCCAGACGACCTTTTGCGCGTTATCGGTGAACTGGCGCGGGCGGACCACACGACCGCGG
>JBGQHA010000140.1:0-6869 GCA_041497735.1 Dehalococcoidia bacterium
AGACGTGCCGGACGCAGCCGGGACCATCGATCTGCGCCAGCGTGCGCGTTTCGCCGGGCTGCATCAGCCAGAAGTCGGCGTTGCCGCCCGACGTATCGTACGACGACGCGCGACGCCGCCGCGCAGCGCGCAGGAACGGCAGGCCGGAGAGCGAGGATGCGCCGATCATGCCAGCGCGCGCTGGAGCTGCGCCAGATGGTTATCGTCGTGCGAAGCGACCCCGGCCGTCCACTCCTCGAACGTCACGCGGCCGTGCTCGGGGTGGACGCTGGTGCGCTGCCACTGCTCCGGCGACAGCTTGCCGAGCAGCGCGAGCACCTCCGCGCGCCGGCGCCGGAACGCCGCCAGCGCTTCGGCTGCGTCATTCCGGTCGTACTGCCGCTCCTCGCGCCAGCGATCGGGATCGAGCGGAAACGGCACGTCACCGCCGATGCCCCAGGCTTCGAGGTCCTTCGGCTGCGCGCCGGCGACGAACACCTTCGGGTTGTCGTCCGCGAGCATGAGGTGGTAGCGCAGCATGCACAGCTCTTCGATGTCGCGCAAATGGCAAATCGCGTCTTTCGCCGACCAGCCGTCGCTTCCCCGCCGAGAGAGCGCCGCGTCGTCTCGTCCGCGGACCGTATCCGCCAGCTCGTCCGTCGTCTTCGCCAGCCGGGCAAGCCGATCCGGCAGCGGCTGCTTGAGGTATTCGTCCCGTGAGGTCATGTGGGCTACCTCGAGTTTCGAGCTTCGAACTTCGAACCTCGAGCTACTAGGGATCAGTCTACTGCTACGAGAACCTCGCCGTTCTCTTCCTTGATCTGGTAGGTGGGGATCGAGCGCTTCATGAAGGCGGGAAGGCTGGCGTCGTAGAGCATCTTGAGCCACATGGGGTGGGTAACCCAGTTCGCGACGCAGCCGTCGGTGACGTCGAACTTTGTGCCGTGCCAGGGGCACTCGAGCAGGGTCCCCTCCACCTTGCCCTTACCCAGGTTCGCGAACATGTGCGAACAGCGACCGCCCACGGCAAAGAGCTGGCCGCCCACCAGCCGACCGACCGCCACGACCTTGCCGCGCGCCTTCACCGAACGGACAGAGCCCTCGGCCAGCTCATCGGAGCGGCAGACGGACACGAAGACGTATGCGGGCGACTCCTTGCCCTTGGGGGCTTCAGTCTTCTTGGCTTCGACGACCAAGGCCGGCTCCTCCCGTTTGTGCTAGGAGCGAAGATACCAGATGATAAACCTATCAAACAAGAACCCTTGGCCGGAAGCGCGTCGTGGAGCAAGTAGAGGGCAAGGTAGCAAGCGCGCCGCAGCGGCGGGCGTTGACAGCGCCCGCCGTCCCGTGGCATCTTATTCGTGGCCTGAGCGCCCGCCGGGAGCTTATCACCGTGGCGGGACTCGGCCTAGCGGTTAGCTTTGGCCTTCTGGCGCGGCTTCCGCACCTCCTGGGCGCCGACTTCCCCATCAACGACGGCGGGATGTTCTACGCCATGGTCCGCGACCTCCAAGCATCGCACTATGTGCTGCCGGCCCACACCTCGTTCAACTCCTACTCCATTCCCTTCGCCTACCCGCCGTTCCCCTTCTATCTGGCCGCCGCGATCGATGACCTTACACCGCTCAGTCTCACCGATGTATTTCGCTTCCTTCCGCTCGTAGCGAACGTCCTAACGATTGTGGTGGTGTATTACCTGGCGCGACGGCTGCTGGGCTCGCGCACGGTGGCGCCGGAGCTCGCAGCTATCATCTTCGCGCTGCTGCCGCGCGGGTATCGCTGGCTGATCATGGGTGGCGGCCTGACCCGATCGCTGGCGCTGCTGTTCGCGCTCGTCGCGCTGTACCAGGCGTACCTCGTCTTTCGGGAGCGAAAGCGAAGTCACCTCATCGCAGCCATCGTGTTCGCTGCGCTCACGGTGCTCAGTCACCCGGAAGTGGCCTACTATCTCTTGTTCAGCTTTGCCGTTCTGCTCGTCTGCTACGGGCTGCGGCGTCAGTCGCTGATCGATTCGGCCATCATGTTCGCCGCCGTTTTGGTTGTGACTGCGCCATGGTGGGCATCCGCACTCGCGCGCGAAGGCTTCGCGCCCTTCCACTCGGCGTCGCGAACGGGCGGCCAATCGTGGGATACCTGGCGCGCTTTCTTCTACTGGGACTTCACTGAGCTCTCCATGCTGAACTGGCCCGCCGTGCTCGCCGTGCTGGGCGCAGTCATCTGCGTCTCGCAAGGAAGGTTCTTTCTGCCCGCGTGGCTCGTGGTGTCGGTGGTGCTGGAGCCGCGCAGCGGCCCCACGTACGCCACGATCCCGATCGCCATGCTTTCGGCGCTGGCGATTAGCCGGTATGTGCTGCCGCTCGCGCAGCGGCCCGTAGTCCATCCCACCAACGGCACCGGCGCGCTCCATCCAACGCCGAACACCGGATGGCCGGCCCTCGCTGCGCGCTGGGAGCCGGCCGTGGCCACGATCCGATCAGCGCTGCCCATGGCATCCGTCGGTTTACTGCTCTTCTTCTTCGGCTTCCTCTCCGTGCGCGAGGTGCTGCTGCCGGACCCGGCGCTCACAGGGCTGACGCGTGATGACAGAGCAGCCTTCCAGTGGGTGCACGACAAGACACCTGCGGGCAGCACGTTCGCGATCGTGACGGGCGACTACAACCCGTTTACCGACAAGGTGTCGGAGTGGTTTCCCGCGCTTACAAAGGGACAAAGCGTCGCGACAGTGCAGGGCTTCGAGTGGCTCGGGGATGACAGGTACGTTCACCAGTGGGACAACTTCGATTATCTCCAGGGCTGCCAGGACGTGTACTGCCTGGACTCCTGGATGGCCTCGAGCCGGCTGACAGCGAAATACGTGTACGTGGCGAACGATTGTTGTCCTGACCTCGAACTGTCGTTGCGCTCCTCGCGCAACTACACCCTCGAGTACAGCGGGCCGGCGGCGGCGATCTTCCTCAGGCGGGGAGAGGCGCTGACTACGACTTCTACCAGCGCCGGAAGCGGCGCGCCTCCCGGCGCGACTCCGCCGCCTGGCGGCTGAGCTTGCCATGGCCCAGCAGCGGCCCGAGGATCGCGATCGCGCGATCGACGTCGCTGTGCTTGACGAACAAGGCATAGCTGTTGGCCGCGAACGTTAAGGCGCCGCCGAACCGAGTGGTAATCGCGTCCATGTTCTTCTCCATCGCGATCACGCCGCCGTTCGCCAGCATCTCCTGATACGATCCGGCATCGAACTCACTCAGCCCATCCGCGAGCTTGACGACCTCGTCATCGCTGTAGAAGAACCGGTGCAGCCACCTGAACATCGACTAATGCCTCGCGCCGCGCTGCCCCTCCCTCGCCTTGAGGGCTGCCTTCGCAAGCTGAGCATCCTCCAGCGTCGGTCCGATGATGTCGAGCGCGCTCTCGACATCGCTCTGCTTGACGAAGAGATCGAAGTTGTTGGCGGCCGGCAAGAGCGGCCGGCCCCAATCGACCGAGAGAAAGTTCATGTTCTTGATCATCGCTGCGATGCCGTTGCTCCCGAGCAGCCCGCGCATCATCTCGGCCTCCGGCTCGCCCAGCCCGGCTGCGAGCTTCACGACCTCATCGTCGCTATAGAAGAAGCTGTGCAGCCACTTGAGCATCGAACCGTCCTACAGCACCACGAGGTTATTGCGGTGGACGAGTTCCGCGCCGTACTCGTGGCCAAGCGTCTCTTCTATACGATCCGAGCGCAGACCGCGGATGGCGGCGGCGTCTTCATGGCCATAGTTGGTGATGCCGATGGCGAGACGGCTGCCAGCCTCGTCGTAGATCGAGACGGCGTCGCCGCGCGCGAACGGCCCGGCGACCTCGCGCACGCCCGCCGGGAGCAGGCTCTTCCCCTGCGACGAGAGGGCCTTCGCCGCGCCGTCATCGACGACGATCTTTCCGCGCGCCGATAGCCCGGCCAGCATCCAGCGCTTGCGGCTCTCGACACGATCGCCTGTTGCCGGAAAGAGCGTGCCCAGCTCGTCGCCGCGCGCGAGCCGCTCGAGCGCGCCTGCCTCGCGTCCGTCTGCGATGACGACGTCAGCGCCGCCGGCGGTCGCGAGCCTGGCGGCCTGGAGCTTCGTGATCATGCCGCCCACACCGTGCTCCGTCTCGGTATCGCCGGCCAGTTGCTCGATCTCGGGCGTAATGCGCTCGACTCGCGCGATGAGCTGTGCATTCGGGTCGCGTCGTGGGTCCGCGGTATGGAGGCCGCCGGTGTCGGTGAGCAGCACCAGGAGGTCCGCATCGAGCAGGTTCGCGACGAGCGCCGAGAGGTTGTCATTGTCTCCAAATTGCGAGTCGGCGATCTCGTCGACCGCGACAACGTCGTTCTCGTTCACGATGGGGAGCGCGCGCAGCTCGAGGAGCGCCAGCAGCGTGTTGCGCGCGTTCAGGTAGCCGACGCGGTCAGCGAGGTCGCGGCGCGTGAGGAGCGTCTGCGCAATGACGATCTCGTGCGCGCGGAAGAGCTGGTCATACGTCTGCATCAGGTGGCTTTGGCCGACAGATGCCAGCACCTGGCGGAACGGCATGTCTTTGCGCTGGCGGTCCTTGGCCAAGCCGAGCCGCTCGCGCCCGGCCGCGATGGCGCCCGAGCTGACGATGACGACTTCGACGCCCCGGCCATGGAGCGCCGCGACCTGTCGCGCCAGCTCCGCCATGATGTCGGTATCGAGCCGTTCGCCGCCGCCGGTGAGCAGCCCCGTGCCGAACTTCGCGACGATGCGCCGGTAGGCGCGCCGGGACGCGGCTGCCCGCTGCTGCGTGATCTCTTCCGCCTTTTTCGGAGCCATTGCACGCAGTATACAAGGGACATCCCTCAGTCCTGGCCTTGGCTCCCGCCCCTCGCCATCGTGTACGCTGCTAACCATGCGCATCCTGCTGATCAACGGGCCAAACTTGAACTTGCTGGGCCAGCGCGAGCCAGAAATCTACGGCCGCCTCACGCTCAAGGAGATCGAGGTGAAGGTATCGGAACGGGCCAAGGCGCTGGGGGCCGACGTGCGCGCATTTCAGTCGAACCACGAAGGCGACATCGTCGACTTCTTACAGAAAGAGGGCCCCGGCGCGGACGGCATCATCATTAATGCCGGCGCGCTCACGCACTACGGTTTGTCAATTCGCGACGCGCTGATTGGGGTCGGCAAGCCGGCGATCGAGGTGCACATCTCGAACGTCCACGCCCGCGACTGGTACCGGCGGCGGTCGGTGATGGCCGATATCTGCACGGGCGTGATCGCGGGCCTGGGCTCCTACGGCTACCTCGCGGCGCTCGAAGCGCTCGTCGATCAGTCGCAGCCGCGCAAGCCCACCCGATTGCGCGCCACGCAACCGAGAAGGCGTCGATAGCCCATGAGCGCCGCAGATCGGATGAGCCGCCTCCGTGAAAAGCTCGACGAGCAGAAGCTTGACGCGCTTTTCATCTCGAGTCCGGAGTCGGCGAGCCCGGTGAACCGCCGCTACCTCTCCGGCTTTACGGGCACGAACGCATATCTGTTGATCACACGAGACGCCGCCGTCATCGCGACGGACTTCCGGTACTGCGAGCAGGCGGAGCGACAGGCGAAGGGCTTTCGGCTCTACAAGACGGTCGGCGCAACCGACAAGTGGCTGCCGGGCCTCATCGATAGCCTGGGAGGGAAGCGTCTCGCGTTCGAGGCGTCGCACGTCACGTACCAGGGCTACCGCACGATCCAGAAGGTGGTGCGCGATCTGCCCGAAGCGAAGCGACCCAAGCTCGTCGCGACGAACGGCATCGTCGAGGGGCTGCGCACCATCAAGGACGCTGCGGAGATCGCCGCGCTCCAGGCCGCCATCACCCTCGGCGACGAAGCGTTCGCGAGCATCGCGCCGCGCATCGAGCCGGGCTGGACGGAAAAGCAGGTCGCGTGGGAGATCGAGAAGTACATCCGCGAGCACGGCGGCGACGGCCTCTCGTTCGACACGCTTGTCGGCGCAGGCGAGCGCGGCGCGATGCCGCACTGCTTCCCGACCAACCTCAAGCTCAAGAAGGGTGAAGGCGTCGTGATCGACATGGGCGTCGACATGGGCGGTTACATGTCGGACCTCACGCGCACAATCTTCCTGGGCAAGCCGGACGATCAGTTCAAGCGCATCTACGACATCGTCCTCGCCGCGCAGCAAACCGCTCAGGAGCTCGTCGAGGCGGGCATGACCGGCGAGTACGCGCACGGGCTGGCGCAGAACGTCATCGCGGAGGCGGGCCACGGCGAGCACTTCGGCCACGGGCTGGGCCATGGCGTCGGGCTGCAGATCCACGAAGCGCCGCGGCTGGGCCAGTCGTCGAAGGACGTCCTGTCCGACAACATGGTCTTCACCATCGAGCCGGGAATCTACCTCACCGGCTGGGGCGGCGTTCGGATCGAGGATGTCGTCGTGCTGGAGAAGGGCAAGGCGCGCGTGATGAGCCACGCGCCCAAGCTGACAACGGCGGGCAGCTAGCTCTCCTCCGCGGTCTCCATCTGCTATCGATCCCCTATGGACACGACAACGCTTCGCGCAATGCAAGGCCTGGCGCAGGAGGTTTGGCGGCTGACGCCGACTACCGTCAATGTTGATGCGACGGTCGGCGAGCTGGCATGGGCGCACGGCCCCCCGCAGGATACGTCGGAAGCGAAACGAAAGCACCGGCTCTGGTACGACGGCATTCGTGTCGTCGCCTGGGGCGTCATGTTCCCGCCGACAATGCACCGCGTGACCGCGGAAAGGATGGAGTTGAGCAAGGCAGGGCTCGTGTGGCAGGCGCATCCGTACCGGCCCGAGCTCTTAGATGACATCCTCGATTGGTTCGCGGCCGAAAGCCCCGGTGCGGCCCGGCAGACGTTCACTCGCGTAAGCAACACGGACGCGATAGC
>JBGQHA010000141.1:0-6854 GCA_041497735.1 Dehalococcoidia bacterium
CCGGCGCACCGTACACGTCGCCGGCAGTAAGGGGAAGGGCAGCGTCTCGGCGATGATCGATTCCGTCCTGCGCCAGACCGGCGTCCGCGCCGGGCTCTACACCAGCCCCCATCTACACCGCTTCGTCGAGCGCATCGCGGTCGACGGCGCGCCCCTCTCCGAAGACGAGTTCGCGGGCTTGGTCGCCGCGATCTGGCCGCACGTCGAAGCCGAGGACGCGGATGGCCGCTACGGGCGCATCAGCACCTTCGAAGCGCTGACGGCGATGGCGTTCGTCGCCTTCCGCGAGCAGGGCGTCGAATACCAGGTCCTGGAAGTCGGCTTGGGCGGCCGCCTCGACGCCACGAACGTCTTTGAACAGAAAGACGTCTGCGTGATCACGGCGATCAGCCTCGAACACACTGCCGTGCTCGGCGACACCATCGCGCAGATCGCGGAAGAAAAGGCCGGCATCATCACGCCGGGCAGCACCGTCATCATGGCGCCCCAGCGCGAGTCCGCGGCCGATGTCATCCGGCGCGTCTGCGCCGAGCGCGGCGCGACGCTGATGGAAGTCGCGCAGACCTGCGCCCTCTCGCGCGCGAAGCATGACCGCGAAGGACAGGACTTCTCGCTCCGCACACGCCGTGCGACGTATCGACTGCACATGCCGCTCCTCGGCCGCCACCAGCTCGACAACGCGGCTGCCGCCATCCTCACACTCGAAGCGCTCGGCCTCGATTTCGATGAAGCTGCGCTGCGCGCCGGCCTTTCGGCCGTGCGCTGGCCGTGCCGTATCGAGCTCCTCAAACACAAACCGCTGGTTGTCGCGGACGGAGCGCACAACGCCGACTCCGCGCGCCGGCTCGTCCAGACGCTGCGCGACGACCTCGGCGTGCGCGAGGCCGTCCTCGTCGTCGGCTGCTCCGGCGACAAGGACCTCGCTGCGCTCGCCGCCGAGCTCGCGCCTATCGCGACGCGCGCCATCGCCACACGATCGCGCAACCCGCGCGCAAGAGACCCGCGCGAGATCGCCGCCGCCTTCGCAGAACGAGAGATCCCCGTCGCGATCGAAGAACCGGTCGGCGCCGCGGTCGATGCCGCGCTGGCCCAGCTCGATGGCGAAGCCCTCGTGGTCTGCGGCTCGCTCTTCGTCGCCGCGGAGGCGCGCGAGCATGTGCTCGGCATCGCCTACGACCCACCACTTGCGCCGCGTGTCGGAAGCAGCGTCGGCGTATGAGCGATCGCAACGGCCGCCGCCGCGTCGTCATCACCGGCATGGGCGCGATCAGCCCGCTCGGGCTGAACGTCGACGAGCTGTGGGACGGCCTCGTCGCGGGCCGCTCCGGCGTCGACTTCGTGCAGCAGGTCGATACCAGCGCCTATCCCGTAAAGATCGCGGGCGAGGTGCGCGGCTTCGATCCAGAACAGTACATGGAGCGCAAGGAGGCGCGCCGCATGGCGCGCTTCTCGCAGTTCGCCGTCGCCGCCACCGCAGAAGCCGTGCAGATGGCCGGGCTCACAAACGGCGGCGTCGATCCGGAACGCCTGGGCGTCGTGCTCGGCAACGGCTACGGCGGGCTGCCGAACACCGACGAAGCGGTTCGCACCATCGTCGCGAAGGGCGGCATGCGCGTCGATCCGTTCTACATGCTCAAGGCGCTCCCGAACATGGCCGCGTCGCACCTCACGCTGCGCTTCCAGGCGAAGGCCTACAGCGGAACGATCGTCACCGCGTGCGCCGCGGCGACGCAGGCGATGGGTGAGGCGGCGAGCGTAATCCGTCGCGGTGACGCCGACGCGATGCTCACCGGCGGCACCGAAGCCGGCATTTGCGAGCTGGGCATGGCGTCCTTCTCCGTCATGAGGGTGCTCTCGACGGAGAGCGAACACCCTGCGAAGGCGAGCCGGCCGTTCGACGCCCAGCGCGACGGCTTCGTCTCGTCCGAGGGCGCGGGCGCTTTCGTGATCGAAGAGCTGGAGCACGCCAGGGCGCGCGGCGCCACCATCCTCGCAGAGATCGCCGGCTTCGCCGCGACCGCCGATGCCTACCACATCGTCGCGCCATGCGTCGATGGCGACGGCGCCGCGCGCTGCATGCGCCTCGCCATCGAGGACGCCGGCATCGCGCCCGAAGAGATCGATTACATCAACGCGCACGGCACGTCGACGCCGCTCAACGACGCGGCGGAGACCGCCGGCATCAAGCGCGCGCTCGGCGAGCACGCGTATCAGATCCCTCTCAGCTCCAGCAAGTCGATGCTCGGCCACGCGCTCGGCGCGTCCGGCGCGCTCGAGTCGATCGCGTGCGTGCGGACGCTGCAGACCGGCATCATCCACCCGACGATCAACTACGAGTTCCCGGACCCCGCCTGCGACCTCGATTACGTGCCGAACGCTCCGCGCCGCGCCGACGTGCGCGTGATCCTGAAGAACAGCTTCGGCTTCGGCGGGCAGAACGCCTGCCTCGTCTTCCGCCGGTACGAGGCCTAGGTTGCGCGTCTTCGTCACGGGCGGCGCCGGTTTCATCGGCTCTCATGTCGCCGGCGTCCTCATCGATCAAGAGCACGAGGTCACGGTCTACGACAACCTCTCGCGCGGGCGGCGCGAGCTGGTGCCCGAAGACGCGCAGTTCGTCCGCGGCGACATCGGCGACGAGCAGGCGATGACCGCGGCGCTGCGCGGCCACGACGCGGTCATACACCTCGCCGGCTATCTCGAAGTCGGCGTCTCCGTGCAGAAGCCGGTCGACTTCGCGGTGAACAACATCGTGAACTCGGTCAAGCTCCTCGAGTCGATGAAGCGCGCCGACGTCAGCAAGATCATCTTCTCTTCGTCCGCGACCGTGTACGGCGTGCCGAAGCGGCTGCCGCTGCGCGAAGACGATCCGGTGGGCATGCAGGCCAACCCCTACGGCGCAACGAAAGTCTCCGTCGAGACGTTCCTCGGCGTCTACCATCAGCTCTACGGCTTCGATTGCGTTTCGCTGCGCTACTTCAACCCGTACGGCCCAAACGAGCTCTGCGATCCCGAGACGCACGCCGTGCCCAACATCGTGCGCGCCGCGCTGGAGCGCCGCCCGATCCCGCTGTACTGGAAGGGTGAGCAGGTGCGCGACTACATCTACGTCGATGACCTCGCGCGCGCGCACGTGCAGCCGCTGAAGGTCCGCGGCTTCGAGGTGTTCAACGTCGGCACGGAGGTCGGCACTAAAGTCATCGATGTCGTCCGTGCCGTCGAGCGCATCCTCGGCTACGAGGTGCAGATCGAAGACCTCGGCGAGCGCCCGGGCGACGTCGAGGCGCTCACCGCCTCGTCCGAGAAGCTGCGCACGCAGCTCGGCTGGTCGCCGCAGGTCGATCTCGATGAAGGCCTGCGGCGCACCATCGCCCACTACCGCGAACGGCTACGAATTCACGAATAGCAACGTAGGGGCGGCCTTCATGGCCGCCCGCTGCGCTTCGTTCGCATCCATCGAGCTACGATTCCCGATTTCACCTTCGCCGTTTGCGCGCGGCCACTTTCCGCTAGTATTGAGGCATGACTGCTGTACAAGAACCCCCCGCGCAAGCACCGACACTTTCGTTTTCGCTCGATCTCAACGATGAGCAGCGCCAGCTCCAGGAGTGGGTGCACGGTTTCGCCGAGAAGGTGATCCGTCCCGCCGCTCACGAGTGGGACGAGCGCGAAGAGACACCATGGCCGATCATCTCGGAAGCCGCGAAGGTCGGCATCTACAGCGCCCAGTTTCTCGCGCATCTCACGTCCGACCCAACGGGTCTCATGCTGCCCATCGGTATCGAAGAGCTCTTCTGGGGCGACGCGGGCATCGGCATGGCGCTCATGGGCACGTCGCTCGCCGTCGCGGCCCTCTTCGGCAACGCCCAGCCCGATCAGGTGATCGAGTGGGTGCCGCAGTGCTTCGGCACGCCGGAGCAACCGCAGCTCGGCGCGTTCTGTGTCTCCGAACCGGACGCCGGCTCCGACGTCTCCGCGCTCAAGACACGCGCCGTCTACGATCAGGCGAAGGACGAGTGGGTCCTCAACGGTCAGAAGACCTGGATCAGCAACGGCGGCATCGCAGCCGTGCACGTCGTCGTCGCCTCCGTCGACCACGATCTCGGCACGCGCGGCCAGGCGTCGTTCGTCGTCCCGCCGGGGACGCCGGGGCTGCGCCAGGGCGTGAAGTTCAAGAAGCACGGCATCCGCGCCTCCCACACGGCGGAGGTCTTCCTGGACGACGTGCGCGTGCCGGGCCGCTGCCTCCTCGGCGGCAAGGAGAAGCTGGACGCGCGTCTCGCGAAGGCGCGCGAAGGCAAGCGCACCGGCCAGCAGGCCGCGCTCGGCACGTTCGAGGCGACGCGCCCGGCCGTCGGCGCGATGGCCGTCGGCGTCGGGCGAGCGGCGTACGAATACGCGCTCGACTACGCGATCCAGCGCAAGCAGTTCGGCCGCCCGATCATCCAGAACCAGGCGATCTCCTTCACCCTCGCCGACATGAAGACCGAGATCGATTGCGCGCGGCTGCTCGTCTGGCGCGCGGCGTGGATGGCGCGCAACCACAAGCCATTCGACTGCGCCGAGGGCTCCATGTCGAAGCTCAAGGCGGGCGAGATGTCCGTCTGGGTGACCGAGCGCGCGATCCAGATCCTGGGCGGCATGGGCTACGTTCGCGATACGCCCGTGGAGCGCTGGCACCGCGACGCGAAGATCTTCACCATCTTCGAGGGCACCTCGGAGATCCAGCGCCTCGTCATCGCGCGCGCCATCTCCGGCCAGCAGCTCCGTTAGCCCCCTCGTAACCCAACCTTAACTTCGCCTCAGCGCAGGCCTACTTCGGGTTGCGTAGACTACCCGCAAGGAGGCAGCGTCATGGCGAAACAGCAAACGGCCGGAAGCTACTTCGAGACCATCGTTGCGGAGTACGACTCTCGCATACGGCGCGGGCTGCCTCGCTACGACGAGATGCTCGCCGAGCTCGCGCGAACTCTCCCGGCGACCGCGAACGATGTCCTGGAGCTCGGCTGCGGCACCGGCGCGCTCTCGCTGCGCATCGCCGAGCGCTACCCAAGCGCGCATCTCACGCTCGTCGACGCGGCGCCCTCGATGCTGGAGGTCGCCCGACAGCGGCTCGCTTCCGATTCCTCTCGCACCCGCTTCGTTGAAGCAACGTTCGAGGATCTCGTCCTCGGTACAGGGCGCTGGGACGTGATCGCGGCGAGCATGAGCCTGCACCACCTCGTCGATAAGCAGCCGTTCTATCGGAAGCTGCGGCTCGCGCTGCGCGAAGGCGGCGTCCTCGCCTTCGCCGATGAGCTTACCGGCGCAACCGCCTACACCCAGGAGCTGCACTGGAACGACTGGCTCGCCTTCGCCCGCCAGCCCGGCCATCTCTCCGAAGAAGAGATCAGCGGCATCATCGAGCACATGCATGTGCTCGACCACTACGAGACGCTGCCGGCCCAGCTCGAGCTGCTCCGCGCGGCCGGGTTCCGCGAGATCGACTGCGCGTGGCGCAACGGGAACTACGGCATCTTCGTCGCCGTCGCATAGCGACGTCTCGATCGGCCGCGCCCCTGTGCTATCCTAACGCCGCATCAGGAGGACGCTCGCCATGATCCCCACCCAACCCTTCGGCTCGACCGGCCACAACAGCACGCGTATCATCTTCGGCGCGGCGGCGTTGTTCGCGGGCGACGACGAGACCGGCGCCCGCGCGCTCGATCTCGTGCTCGTCAGCGGCGTCAACCACATCGATACCGCCGCCGGCTACGGCCGGTCGGAGCGCAAAGTCGGCGCGTGGATGCCGCAGCACCGCGATCGCTTCTTCCTCGCCACGAAGACGGGCGAGCGCACCTACGAGAAGGCCGGCGACCAGATCAAGCACTCCCTGGAGCGGTTGCAGACCGATCACGTCGACCTGATCCAGCTCCACAACCTCGTCGACGAAGCGGAATGGGAGACGGCTCTGGGCCCGGGCGGCGCGCTGCAAGCCGCCGTCGAGGCGCGCGAGCAAGGCCTCGCGCGGTTCATCGGCGTTACCGGCCACGGCGTCACCGTCGCAGTCATGCACCTGCGCAGCCTCGAACGCTTCCCATTCGATTCCGTCCTGCTGCCCTACAACTACTCGATGATGCAGAACCCGCAGTACGCAGCTGACTTCGAGGCGCTGTCGCGTGTCTGCACCGAGCGCGGCGTCGCCATGCAGACGATCAAGGGCCTCACGCGCAAGCCATGGGCCGAAGGCCAGGAGCGCGCCACCTCGACGTGGTACGAGGCGTTCGTCGACCAAGAAGACATCGACCGCGCCGTGCACTACGTCCTCGGCCGCGACGGCGTCTTCCTGAACACCGCCTCGGACCTCACGCTCTTCTCGAAGATCGTCGATGCTGCCGAGCGCTTCTCCGGCGGGCCATCGGACGCCGAGATGCAGAGCCTCGCGTCGTCGCGCGCAATGGCGCCGCTGTTCACGTAGCCTTTATCGTCATCCTGAGCGAAAGCGAAGGATATTTCGCCGCTCACTCGGCCACGGTCGCCACGCAGGGCGAGACGTACCGTTGGAAACGTAGGGGCGGCCTTCATGGCCGCCCGCGGCATCTCTACGACTACAAACCTTGCGGGAGGCCTAGAAGGCCTCCCCTACGCCACGGAGCCTACACCGTGTACACGCGCTCGCTCGGGCCGCGCAGCAGCAGCGCCGACGAGCCGTCCGGCCGCCAGAACGGCCCGACCAAGTTGTCCTCCGTCCCGCTCGCGATCTGCTCCACGAGATCGCCCGAGAAGCGCAGCAGCGCGCCGCCCTCGCCGCAAAGCACCGCGTACTCGCCGCTCGGGTGCCACGACGCGCCCAGCAACGCACCTCCTCCTGAGGCGGA
>JBGQHA010000142.1:0-6780 GCA_041497735.1 Dehalococcoidia bacterium
ATGCGCTCGCGCAGCATCTCGAAGATGTGCGCCGGTTTTTGTTCCACTCGTCCGATGTGCATTTCTACCTGACCGGCGGGAATGGCTTCCCGATCGCGCGCCTCGTGTGGTTCTGCCGCGATCGGCTTGGCCACGGCACCATGGACACGCTCAAGCTCATGTCCGGCCTCTCGGGCGCGTCGAGTGCGCCCGCACTTCGCCTCGCTGAACTCGCGACCCTGATCAAATCAGACGCCACGCTCACACAGACGGTTCAGGCCACGCCGGCGAGCGCCGTGCCGGCGCTGCTGCTCGCACACGGTGGCCCCGTAGCGTCGCAGTTCGACGCCTACGTGCATGACTACGGCTTTCGCGCGCTGCGCTACGAAGTCGTCGAGCCGGCGCTCGCCGAGCAGCCGGAGCTGCTCGGCCGCCTGCTGCAGGACCAGCTCGCGCGGCCAAACGACCTGCGCGTCGAACAGGACCGGCTCGCGCGCGAGCGTGCCGATGCGAAGGCCGCCGCGCTCGGTGGATTGCCGGACGAGGCGCTGCGTTCGCGCTTTCTGACGCTACTTGCTCAGGCGGAGCGAGCGTACCCCGTGCGCGAGGACAATGAGTTCTACACGATCAGCGTGCCGCTCGCGTTGTGCCGCCTCGCCGCTCAGGAGGCTGCCAAGCGCATCGTCGCCGCCGATGCTATCGCCGTGCCGAACGACGTGTTCTACCTGCGCTGCGATGAGGTCCTTGACGCGCTACACACGCACCGTGGCTATGCGGCGGTCGTCGCCGATCGGCGCTCGGCGATGCGCGCCGCCGAGGCGTTCGACCCGCCGCCGTCGTACGGCGTCGAGCCGCCGCAGCCGCCGTTTGACATCCTGCCCGCTGAGATGCGCGAGGCGATGGAAGCGATGATCTGGATGCAGGAGACCGTCTTCGACAGCGAGCAGAGTCAGACCCGAGCCGAGGCCGCTGCGACTGAGATCCGCGGCCGCGCTGCCGCGCGGGGTACTTACACCGGCACCGCCCGCGTGATCATGGGCGAGCACGACTTCAACAAGCTGCAGCCGGACGACGTGCTCGTCTGCCCCATGACCTCACCTGTCTGGTCGATCCTGTTCGCTAAGGTCGGCGCGCTCGTCACCGATACGGGCGGCATCCTCTCGCATCCGGCGATCATCGCGCGCGAGTACGGCATCCCGGCCGTGGTGGCGACGGGCAACGCGACGGAGTTGTTCCACGATGGCCAGCAGATCCTGGTCGATGGCGATGCTGGTGTCGTGCGAGTCCTGACATAACCCGCCCAACGGCGCGCCCGCGAGGGCGCGTACATCGTTCTGATGTTGCTAACCATCTCGGCCGCGACGCGTCTACAAGGCAGTCATCAAATTGGGAACGGAGGGCGGCTCTGTCGGGCAACACGAAGAGGGGGCGGGGCGAGCCACAGCACACTATGACCCGCTAGTGTCTGCTAGGCTGCATCGTTATCGACGTGTGAGGGTGGCGATCTAGTTCGGCTTCTGGCGCGCCGTGGGAACAGGCTCGGGCGCGAGACCAGCTCGGACCAGCGGCGCGTCAACGCTAATCCGAGGCACGAGTCGATCAAGCCAACGAGGGAACCACCAGTTCAGGTCACCCGCGACCTCCATGAACGCTGGCACCAGGACGAGTCGGATCAGTGTGGCGTCGATGAAGATGGCAGCGGCCAGCCCGATGCCGAACTCTTTGATAGTGCGGTTGTTACCGAACGCGAAGCTGATGAACACCGCCACCATGATCGCCGCTGCGGCGGTGATGAGCCGTGTCGTTAGGGAGAGACCACGAGCGACCGATGCCGACGAGTCGCGGCTCACCAGCCACTCCTCCCTGATGCGGCTCACGAGGAACACCTCATAGTCCATCGAGAGCCCGAAGAGGATCGCGAAGAGAAACATTGGTAGAAACGACTCGATCGGCCCGGGCCGGACGCCGATGATCCCGCTGAACCATCCCCACTGGAAGATCGCCACCAGCACGCCGTAAGCTGCGCCAATCGCCAGCAAGTTCATAAGCGCCGCCTTGATCGGCACTAGCACCGACCGGAACACCGCCATCAGCAGCAGGAAACTCAGGCCGATCACTGCGGCAAAAAGGAGTGGCAGCCGGCTGGTGATGCGGTCACCGATGTCGATAAAGGCCGCCGTCGTCCCGCCGACGAGGGCGGTCGCGCCGCTGCCCTTGAGGTCAGGGGCGATGTCCCGGCGCAGGCGATGCACCAGCTGCTTCGTGGCCTGCGCCTGCGGCGCCGTCGTTGGCGTGACGCTGATGGTAGCCGCCGTCTTGTCTTGGTTATAGCGCACAGATGACACCCCGGCGACGCCTTGAATGCGCTGAATCTTTGACGGCAGCGCGTCGACGGCCGGGAGCGCGCTGGGCGTGTCGACGCGCACGACGACGGAGATCTGGCCGTTGAAACCCGGACCGAAGCCCTGTGACAGCAGGTCGTAGGCGCGCCGGGACGTGAAGCTGGTCGGATTGTTGCCGGCGTCAGACGATCCGAGCTGCAGTCGCAGGAGCGGAATGGCAAGCGTAACCAGTATCCCGAGTGAGACAACGAGCGCAGGAAGCGGCGCGCGCTGGATGAGCCTGCTCAAGTTGTAGCCAAAGCCGGATTCGCCTTCGCGTGACACGGTCGGCAGGAAGGGCAGCCGCCAGCGGTCGATTTGGTGGCCGACGAGCCGAAGGATCGCAGGCTGCACGACCAAGGCGATTCCCACGGACAACGCCACGATGATCGCAGCGGATGTGCCGAGCCACGAGACGAAAGGCAGACCAATGGCCCAGAGGCCGAGCATCGCGATCACAACGGTGGAGCCGGCGAAAAGCACGGACCTGCCCGCCGTCGAGGCTGCGCCCGCGATCGCGTCCTCGAGGCTGAGGTTATTCGCCAGCCCCTCGCGAAAGCGTGTGACGACCAGCAGCGCGTAGTCGATGCCTACGCCGAGCCCGATCATGGCTCCAAATTCAGACGTAAACGACGGTAAGTTAGCGATGCGTGTGAGGAGGCCGGTGATGAGGAGTCCCGCCCCGAGCGCAAGGATGGCCGAGACTATCGGCAGCCCCATGGCTACGACGGAGCCGAACGCGATCAGCAGGATCACGACGGCTGCGGCCACGCCGAAGAGCTCGGTGCTGCCGAACGAAGGCCGCTCGATCCGTCGGAGCACTTGCCCGCCGACCTCCACCTGGAAGTTCGACGCCGACGACCGCGCGCGCAGGTCCGCGAGCGCTTGTACGCTCGACTGGGCGATGTCCTGCGCCCTCTTGTCGTACTGGACGACGATGCGCGCGATCGTGCCGTCGGAGGAGATAGTATTCGGCTGCGCGTACGGCGAGGTCACCTCTGTGACCTCGGGGAGCGCCTTCAGATCACGCACCAACGTGTCGGTCCGCGCGCGGACTTGTGAGTCGTTGAATCCCGCCTGCGCCCGCACGACGACCGTGGCCGAATCGCCTGCCTGCGACGGAAAACGCGACCTTAGTAGGTCTGCCGCCCGCTGCGACTCCACATTTGGGAGCGAAAACTGATCCGAATAGCTACCGCGGAACTCACGCCATCCGATGCCAAGCGCGACGATTATGGCGAGCGTCCCGGCTAGCACCAGCCAAGGATGGCGGAAAGCGAGACGCGGCCAGCGGTCAAACAGGAACGAGCGGTTCTTCACGCTAGGTTTGGTCCGCCAACAGATCCATTAGTCCAAAGCGGGTCATGACTCACGAGGCCAGGATACTAGCTCCGGGGTTTGGGGAGCACGATTTCATCATCGTGTCGCTAGTCGCCGGAGGCGTTTCGGCCCTCTTGTCGGTGACTGGCCGCTCGGGAAGCTCGCGGTCAGCTGCCTCGCTGCGGAATCGTAAGACCGCAGTTCGGGCAAGACGGAGCGCCGACTGGAGGTAATGGCTTCTGGCACCTTGGGCAGGCGGTGGAACGTCGGACGCCGCAATGGGCGCAGAACTGCCAGTTTGGAGAGACTTCCTGCTGGCATGCCTGACACTCCCGCATGAATCGCTCAAATTGCTGAATCCCTTCGACGAGCGGTAGATCCTGAGGCTGGTTCTTTTCTTGCTCATCGCTTTGCATGCCGCTGGTCACCCTTCTCGCTCGTTAGTGAGACTATCTTACTCCGCCAATCAGGCGACTGCGACATTACAGGGAGAGCCAACGTTACATCTCGGGACGGTGGGAAGATCCTCAGCTTGTGTAGGTTGGCGGCAAAGGCCACACGGTAACGGTCACGATATGTGACAGTAGTGCGCGTTGGTGTGCCAGCAGCGGGTCGCCACCTTACTGAGCCGTACACGACCGCCCGAACTCCTGCCCCTCGATCACGATATCGGCGACGCTGATCCTGCCGTCGTTGTTCACGTCGAAGCGCGGGTCCCAGTTCGCGCTTGGTGGCGGGCCGCCAATGCTACCGAAGCGCACGATCATGAGCAGGATGTCACCGACCGTAATCGCTTGATCCGAGTTGAAGTCGCCGCACTTGCCGATCAGCATCTCGCCCGTGAGAGGCGTGTGGGAGATCGGCACACCGCCGGTGATGTCGTCCAGATGGCTCGTCGCGAACACGAGACTGGTCGAGCCGAAGTTCGTGCCCGGCTGGAATGTGATCGTGGCCAGCACGCCCGATCCGAGCGGGCCGTCGGGTGCGCTCCCGGCCGTGCTACAGCTGTAGTTCACGCTTCCCGGCGCGATCGCGGGCGCTGCGCAGCTAACAGCACGCAGCGTGCTCCCAAGAAACGGTCCAGGAGCGACGGAGAGCGCGCTCGCCACACTCGCATCGAACGTGATCGTGAAGCCGAAGCCTCCGAGTCCTGTTTGATAGCTGACGTCTTGCACGCGCACATCCACTGGGATGGTTGGCCCGCTTATGAAGCCGACGATCGTCTCCGGCGCCACGCGCCCGGCCGGGGCCAGGAAGAGTTGTGTTGGCGGCAACGGGGTAGCTGTGCTCGTTGGCGTCGATGTGTTCGTTGGCGTGAACGTGAATGAGCTAGTCGGTGTTGGTGTGTAGGTGCTTGTGGCCGTCGGTGTGTACGTGCTCGTCGCCGTTAGTGTGTAGGTGCTCGTCGCCGTTGGGGTGAAGGTATTCGTGGGCGTCGAGGTGAACGTGTTGGTGGCCGTCGGCGTGAAGGTGTTCGTAGGCGTAGCAGTGAACGTGTTGGTGGCCGTCGGCGTGTTGGTCGGCGTGGCTGTGCGGGTTGCCGTGCTGGTGGTCGTGCGGGTGTTGGTGGCCGTCGGCGTGAAGGTGTTGGTGGCTGTGGCTGTGAAGGTTCGCGTAGACGTGCTCGTTCGTGTCGGCGTGAGCGTCTGGGTTTGGGTGGCTGTTAGAGTGAGCGTATTGGTAGCGGTTCGCGTTGGAGTGGCCGTGGCTATCGGAGTCTGTGTCTGCGTGCGTGTAGGTGTAGGCGTGGGTGCTCCAGCGTAGCCCTTCACACAACCGGCGAACGGCGTCCCATTGCCATCCGAATTGCTCCACTCCAGCTGGATGATGTATGGATGGCTGTTGAGAGTAAGATTGCTACCGTCGCCTGCGATTGAACCGTAGACGTAGGCGCACTTGTCGCCGATCTCGTAACCGTCCGAATCGTACCAAGCGCTCAACAGCGGGTCGGTGGCTGCTTCGAAGTGCTCGTGGGAAGACGTCGAGATCTCGGCGTCCGCGGCTAGGTTAGCGTTGGGAGAGGCGGAGAAGCCCCGGCAGTTCCACGTCTCGCCGTACGGCATGTTTGCGTAGATGACGTTGCTTCCGTAGGCCGAGTGGTAAGCGCAGTACGCTCCGTTTGGAGAAGGAACACCAGGTGTGCACTCTAGACTCGAGAAGGGTGCCGACGGATCGAAACAGCTCTCTACGCCTGGCTCGGTATAGACGAGGTACATTCTTCCGAGACCGGTCGGATTCCAGCCAGCGTTCGCGGCTAACGCCCGACTTATTGAACTCTGGATATCGGCATCCGATAGAGGATTGGCTGGAGAACCCCTGCCTCCCGGATACGGGGTCGTGTCAATCCACGTGCCGCCAAGTGTGGAGACGTTTTGCATATGGACGGTGCCGGGGTTCTGGTAGTACTGCGTGACAATGTTATAGAAGCTTGAGCTGCCGATATCCTGAAAGTAGCGATCAATCAGGTTGCGATAGCCAGTCGAGATTGTGCCGTTTGGGCTCCAGAAGATCGTGTACGCGCTGAGGGTCTGCATAACGGGACCGCCGTTGTATGTCATGTTGGTGCTAGACGATGGCGCGGCGCCTTGAGCGGCGCTTGCCTGTGCTGCCTCGCCGGACGTCAGCGCGATGTGCGGGCCGTTTGCAATAGGCCGGTGGATCGAAGGCGGCTCGCCGCTAGCCCCTGCTTCGGGCAGCGGTGCCGACGTAACCTCTCCGTCGTACGTGAGCGCTCCGTCTTTCAGCGCGGACGCACCTGGTGTCGGTTCAACAGCCCCAGTCTGAGGGAGGAGGTGGTTGCCCGGTACAGCTAGGCCTGCCGCGCGGTGCGACGGAACTGTTAGGAAGGCGAGAATCGCAAGCGCAACAACCACCAACGGAATGCCATTGCGCATCACCCGGCGATTCCTTCCTTACCTTAGTTTCGGCCGAGATCCCTTCGACTGTTCGCCCCTCTCGCTAGGGTACAAGAGTGAGAGGCTCCATCCGACTCGTTGGTCTGCTTCCGCCTTCCCTTTGGTAGATCCGGCGGCCGTTGCTATGTCTGCATATCGTGCACTAGTCGCGCCAGCGCACCTCGTACAGCCGCACAGGCTCTTCG
>JBGQHA010000143.1:0-6765 GCA_041497735.1 Dehalococcoidia bacterium
AAGAGCTGACGGCCGAAATGGGACGGCCGGAAGTCGCCGCCGATTACGAGCGGCTGCAGCGGCTTGCCCGCGAGCGCGCCGGAATCGAGAACGTTGTCAACCTCTATCGCCAGTACCGGGAGCTGGAACGCGCCGTCGCCGATGCGCGATCGATGGCCTCCGACGGCGACGCGCAGCTCGTCGCGCTGGCGAAGGAAGAGGTCAGATTCCTCAGCGACCGCCTCGCTTCCACCGAGGAGCAGCTGAAGCTCGCCCTCCTACCGAAGGACCCGCACGACGAACGCGACGTGATCGTCGAGATTCGCGCCGGCACCGGCGGCGAAGAGGCGGGGCTGTTTGCAGCGGACCTGTATCGTATGTACACGCGTTTCGCCGACCGCACGGGCTGGCAGACAGAGGTCCTATCGAGCAACCAGACCGGCATCGGTGGGTTCAAGGAAGTCATCTTCGAAGTACGCGGCCGGGGCGCCTACTCCCGGCTGAAGTACGAGCGCGGCGTGCATCGCGTGCAGCGCGTGCCTGAGACGGAGGCGCAGGGGCGCATCCACACGTCGGCGGCAACGGTGGCCGTCCTTCCTGAAGCGGAGGACGTCGAGGTCGCGGTGAACGACGACGAACTGCGCATCGATATCTTCCATTCGAGCGGACACGGCGGCCAGAACGTGCAGAAGGTGGCGTCTGCGGTGCGCATCACGCACCTCCCGACCGGCCTCGTCGTAACGTGTCAAGACGAGCGGTCGCAGCTGAAAAACAAGATGAAGGCGATGGCCGTGCTACGCGCGCGCTTGTTCGACATGAAGCAGCGCGAGCAAGACAAGGAGATCAGCGAGGCGCGCCGATCGCAGGTCGGGACGGGCGAGCGCTCGGAAAAGATCCGGACGTACAACTTCCCGCAGGACCGCGTTACCGACCACCGCATCGGCCTCACGCTGCACAACCTCCAGGCGATCCTCGACGGTGAGATCGATGCGCTGATCGACGCCGTGGCGACGAGCGAGCAAGCCAGGCTGCTCGAGCAAGCGACTGCCTAACGCCATGACGATGGCTCAGGCGCTGCACAGCGCAGGATCGCATCTTCGCGCCGCCGGCATCGCCGATGCGGAGATCGAGGCGGAGCTGCTGCTGCGCCACGCGGCCGAGCTGACGCGCGAGCAGCTGTTCGCGCGACTCCAGGAACCGCTCCCGCGCTCAACGCAACGCGAATACGAATCGATGCTGCTGCGCCGCCTGGCGCACGAGCCGATCGCCTACATAACAGGACGGTGCGAGTTCTACGAACTCGAGCTGGAGTGCACGCCGGCGGCGCTCATCCCACGTCCGGAGACGGAGCTAATGGTTGAGCTAACGCTCGAATGGGCCAGGGGCCCCTTCGACGCCGCTCAGGGCAAGCAAGGGCCAAGGGCCATGCGCGTCGTGGACGTTGGCACCGGCAATGGGGCCATCGCCGTCGCGATTGCAGTGAGCGCACCACTGGCGCGCTTTGTCGCTATCGACTTGTCGCGGGAGGCGCTCGCGCTCGCGCGGCGCAACGCTGAGAAGCATGGCGTGGCCGATCGCATCGATTTCGTGCGGGGCTCCCTACTGTCGATCCTGCGAGCGCGGGTCGATGTGATCGTCGCGAACCTGCCGTACGTGCCGACGCGGCTGTACAGGAAGCTGCCACTGGAGCTGCTCGATCACGAGCCCGAGGCGGCGCTCCACGCAGGAGCATGCGGCACGCGCGTCATCGCGGCGCTCATTGGGCAGGCCGCTACCCTGCTCCGCCCCGGCGGCTTGCTGCTGGCGGAGCACCAGTGGAACCAGGGCCGGCGACTGCGGGAGGCGGCGCGCGCCGCATTCCCGCGCGCGCGCATCGCGACGAAGCGGGACCTATCGGGGAAGGAACGGGTGCTGGTCCTGGAGAACACGTAGGAACGCACGACCGTGCGGACCTACATGCTGGTGTCCCAGGGGCCGTCATTCGGCCGGCTGGCGGCGACCTGCGGTCGCCCGGACGCAGCTGAAGCTACGTCCCTACGGCTCCCGCGATCCGCTTCCATCGCTGCCTAACGAAGCGACTGGAGCGGCCGGCGTGCTAGCTCTGGGCGCGCTGGATCTGCTTGCCCTCGGTCTTGATCGAGGGGGCGATGACGAGGTCGGCCTTTTGGAAGTCGCGGATGGTGCGAGCACCGACCATGCCCATCGAAGTGCGCAGCGCGCCCACGAAGTTCTCGGTGCCGTCGGTGCGGTGCGACGGGCCGAAGAGCACTTGCTGCAGCGTCGTCGTCACGCCCACGCTGACGCGCACACCGCGGGGCAGGTCGGCGTGGGGCGTCGCCATGCCCCAGTGGTGGCCGCGGCCGGGCGCTTCTTCGCAGGCGGCCAGGATCGAGCCGAGCATGATGGCGTCGGCGCCGGCGGCGAAGGCCTTGCACATATCGCCGCCGCTGCGAATGCCGCCATCGGTGATGATCGGGACGTAACGGCCGCTCTCGCGGTAGTACTGGTCGCGCGCGGCGGCGCAGTCCATCGTGGCGGTGACTTGCGGCACGCCGATGCCGAGCACCTCGCGAGACGTGCAGGCGGAGCCCGGGCCGACGCCTACGAGGACGCCGCTTACGCCCATCTCCATGATCTCCTTGCAGCCCTGGTAGCTGACCGTGTTGCCCACGAGGACAGGCGTCGACGCCATCTGCTGAACGAGCTGCGAAAGCACGAGCCCCTTTTCGCTGTAGGAGATATGCCGAGCCGTCGTGACCGTCGACTGCACGACGAAGACGTCGGTGCCGGCCTCCTTCGCAATCGGCGCGAACTTCTTGGTGTTCATCGGCGTACAGGAGACGGCTGCGACGCCGCCGGCCTCCTTCACCTGGCGGATGCGTTCGGCGATGAGCTCCGGCCGGATCGGCTTCGCGTAGAGGCGCTGGAGGAGCGTCGTCGCTTCCTCAGGCGAGGCGTGCGCCATCTCTTCGAGCACGGCGTCCGGGTCGTCGTAGCGGGTCTGGACGCCCTCCAGGTTCAGGACAGCCAGACCGCCCAGCTTCGAGAACTGGGCGGCGAACTGGGCGTTGACGACGGCGTCCATGGCGGCCGCGAGAATGGGCAGCTGAAATTCGAGATGATCGATGCGCAGGGCGATCTCAGTCATCGCGGGGTTGATCGTGGCATCTCCCGGGACGATGGCAACTTCATCGAACCCGTAGGCGCGGCGCATCTGCTTGGCTTGTGGGATGGACATGGGTTACCTCCTCTGCAGCCGGTCCCCGCCCGCCGAAAGGTGCGCGGATCGAGGCCGGAGGGTGCGTCCCTGCCAGCTTTCGGACTTCATCACATACGGTCCCTTAGCTGCTGAGATATGTGAGGCGATGTTGTTAGGATCGACTGTATCAAAACCGAGGCTTTTGCGTCAATCTGGCCTGGGCTTCAGCTTGATGAAATTGTATAAAACTCTAGACACCTAGACGTAACCGAGGCAGACACAAATTGGGCACGCTCTACGTCGTCGCGACACCGATAGGCAACCTGGAAGACATCACGTTGCGGGCATTGCGTGTGCTGCGTGAGGTGCCACTCATCGTCGCCGAGGACACGCGCACGATCCGGAAGCTGCTCACGCACCACGGCATCCCCGCGCCTCGCCTGCTCAGCTACACGGAGCACAGCCATGGGCAGCGAACGCCGCAGATCCTCGCCGCCCTGCGCGAGGGCGATGTCGCGCTCGTGTCAGAGGCCGGCATGCCGGCGATCAGCGACCCCGGCGTTCACCTTGTCGCGGCGGCGCTCGCGGCAGGCGTGCGCGTCGTATCCGTGCCGGGCGCATCGGCGCTGACGGCGGCGCTCGCGGCTTCCGGGTTACCCACCGCGAGAGTTCGCTACCTCGGCTTCCTTCCCCGCGCGGCCGGCGAGCGCCGGAAGCTGCTGGCGGAGCTCGCGACCGCGAGCGACACCCTCGTCGCCTTCGAGGCGCCGCACCGGGTGCGGCGGGCGCTGCAGGACCTGCGCAACGCGCTTGGCGACCGCCGCATCGCAGTCTGCCGCGAGCTGACGAAGCTGCACGAGGAGATCTTTCGCGGGACGATCTCGGAGGCTATCGATCACTTCGAGCAGCCGCGCGGCGAGTTCACGTTAGTCATCGAAGGTGCGCATCGCCAGAACGCGAAGGCAGCGTCGGAGGAAGAGATCGATGCCGCGCTGCGACGGCTGAGGAGCCGAGGCGTTCGCGCCCGCGACGCCGTACAGGAGGTCGCAACGACGCTGGGCGCGCCGAGACGGGCCGTCTATCAGCGCTGGCTCGCGCTCCAGAGCTAGGCCAGCTATCGAGCCGGCGCAGGCGCATGGTAAAATAACGCCGCCTCATGCCCGAAACGATCTTCATCGGCGTGGCTTGGCCATATGCGAACGGCCCGCTCCACCAGGGCCAGATCGTGGGCAGCTTTCTGCCCGCCGACTGCTTCGCGCGCTACCACCGCCTGCGGGGCAATCGCGTCCTGATGGTCTCGGGCAGCGACCAGCACGGCACGCCGATCACCGTTCGCGCTGAGCGAGAGGGCCGCACACCGCAGGACGTCGTCGACGAGTTCCACCGGAGCTTCGTCGAGTCGCTCGACTGGCTCGGTATCTCGATGGACTTGTTCACGACGACAGGCACGGAGAACCATCGGGAGACCGTCCAGCGCATCTTCCTGAAGCTCCACGAGCAAGGGGACATCTACAGGGGCGCGATGGTAATGCTCTACTGCCCGAACGACAAGCGGTTCCTGCCAGACCGGTACGTCGAGGGCACGTGCCCGAACTGCGGCTACGCGAACGCGCGCGGCGACGAGTGCGAGAACTGCGGCCGCGCGCTCGACGCGATCGATCTGGTCGATCCCCGCTGCAAGCTGTGCGGTACGAAGCCCGAGCCGCGCGAGTCCGATCACTTCTTCCTGCGGCTGAGCGCCTACAGCGACCGGCTGCGAGAGTGGATATCGGCGCAGAGGCACTGGCGGAAGCCGGTCACGAACTTCACGCTGGGCATCCTGAACGAGGGTCTGCGCGACCGGGCGATCACCCGTGACCTGGAGTGGGGCATCCCGCTGCCGGTCGAGGAGCTGGGCCCCGGCAAACGCATCTACGTCTGGTTCGAGAACGTCGTCGGCTACCTCTCTGCGTCGAAGGAGTGGGCGCAGCTCAAGGGAGACCCTGAAGCTTGGCGCGGGTTCTGGCATGACCCCGACTGCCGCAGCTACTACTTCATCGGCAAGGACAACATCTTCTTCCACACGATCAGCTGGCCGATGGAGATCATGGCCTGCGCTGACTTCGACGGCGGCCCGCTCAATCTGCCATTCGACGTGCCGGCGAACCAGTTCATGAACATGGCCGGCCAGAAGGCATCGACGAGCCGCGGGCTCGCCGTCTTCATTCCGGACATCATCGGCCGGTACGATCCGGACGCGATGCGCTACTATCTGTGCGCGATCATGCCCGAGACCGCAGATTCCGACTTCAGCTGGCCGGACTTCGTGGGCCGGAACAACAACGAGCTCGTCGCGACGTGGGGGAACCTGGTGAACCGAGCGCTGACGCTGACCTATCGCAATTTCGACGGCCGTGTGCCTGAGCCGGGCCCGCTCGGCGGGCGTTATGCTGGTCTATTGGAGCACACGGAGACTATGCTACAGGAAGCCGGAGAGCACATCGGCGCCTGCCGCTTTCGCGCAGGACTTTCGAGCGCGATGGCGCTCGCCCAGGAGACGAATCGATTCCTCGACGAGACAGCGCCGTGGAAGGCCTTACCGAACGACCGTGAGTCGGCCGCGCGCAGCCTGTACACGGTGCTCTGCGCGATCAACGGACTGAAGATCGCCTTTTCGCCCTACGTGCCGTTCAGCTGCGAGAGGCTGCATACATACCTCGGCTACGATACGCCGCTCGCGCAGTCCGGCTGGCAGCTCGAGAAGCTGACACCGGGACAGAAGCTGCGTGAGCCAGCCGCGCTGTTTACCAAGCTGGAACCGAGCGTCATCGAGCAAGAAGAGGAGCGGCTCGCGTCCTGATGCGACTCTTCGATAGCCACACGCACATCTACGCGCGCGAGTACGATGCGGACCGCGAAGGTGTCATCGCCCGGGCGAACGAAGCCGGTCTTGCGAACATGCTCGTCCTCGGCGAAGACGCCGATTCCTCGCAGCGCGCGATCGAGCTGGCCGAGGCGCATGAAGGCATGTACGCAGCGGCGGGCTGTCACCCGCACAACGCCGCAGCGATGGATGTCGCAGCCTTCGCGCGGCTGGCCGAGCTCGCGGCGCACGAGCGCGTCGTCGCGATCGGCGAGATCGGACTCGACTTCTATCGCAACCTATCGCCACGTGAGGCGCAGCTGCGTGTGCTTGAGCGCCATCTCAACCTCGCGGCCGAGCTGAGCAAGCCCGTCGCGGTGCACTGTCGGGAGGCGCACGAGACGTTCTTGCCGATCGCCGAGGCGTGGTCGGCGAAGCTGGGGGGACGGCTGCGCGACGGCCGGCCGCTGGGCGTGATGCACTACTTCAGCGCAGACACCGCGCTCGGGCGACGATATGTCGAGCTCGGTTTTCTGATCTCGATCCACACGTCGGTGACGTACCCGAAGAACACGCGGCTCCAGGATGTCGCGCGCACCTTGCCGCTCGCGTCCCTGGTCGTCGAGACGGACAGCCCGTACGGCGCGCCGCAATCGATCCGCGGCAAGCGAAACGAGCCGGCCTACGTTCTAGAGGCCGTGAAACAGATCGCGGAGTTGCGAGATGAGCCGGTCGAGCGCGTGGC
>JBGQHA010000144.1:0-6753 GCA_041497735.1 Dehalococcoidia bacterium
CGTGATCGATCGACCGTGCGCGCGATGAAACCGTCGTCTGCTTCCTTCACCGTATCGGGCGCGCGGATGGCGCAGCATGCGGCGCCCGTCTCGCGCGCGGCGTCCAGCCCGCGGTCGATGAGGTCTTGCGTGAGCAGCGGTCGCGCGCCGTCGTGTACGGCCACCCACGCGCAGTCCTGCAACGACCCGAGGCCCGCGCGGACGGAGTCGCGGCGTCGCGCGCCGCCGGCAACGACGGCGCTCACCTTGTCGAATGCGTCCTCGCGCACGAGCTCGCCTCCGCGCTGGATGCTGTCGGCGCCGAGGACGAGGATGATGCGCGAGACGGCGTCGCATACCTGGAACTCCTCGATCGTGTATGCGAGCAACGGCCGCCCGCGGCCGTCCGCCGCGACGAGCTGGGCCCAGAGCTTATCTTCGCCGCCCATGCGCTCGCTACGACCGGCCGCAACGATAATCGCCCCGACCGCTAGTTGCTGGTCGCTAGTCATTAGTCGCTAGTACCTCATCATGACCGCAGGCGGCTCTGTCTTGAGATCCGTAGGGGCGACCTTCAGGTCGCCACTTGCCTATAGAACAGAAACAGCCGGGCTGAAACTTGACCACGCGGTTCTTGCCAGCCGATCAGAAGATGTGGCGGATGATCTCGCCGCCGGCGAGGCCGCCCGCCGAAAGGTAGATGTTCTTCACGATTTTGCCCGGCAGCACGCCTGTGATGAACGCCGGGATGCCGATCTTCGTCGCGCCGGCCGCGACGCCGGCGACGTCGACGAGTGGGTTCGGAAAACAGGAGAGCAGAAAGAGCGTGAGGACGCCGCGGCGCTCCATCCAACCCTTGACCCGCGGATAGACCGGCCGGTCCTCCAGCAGGGCGCTTCCGCCGTAGCCGGCTGCGTAACCCGTGAGCTCACCGATCGCCTCGGCGACACCGGCCACGAGCCCGACGAGCAGCGGCACGGGAATGCCCAGGATCGGATCGAGAACGGCGCCCGCGCCGGTGATCGCCGCCGCGCCGGGCATCGGCAGCACGATCGATGCGGCGCTGACGAGGCTGATGACGAAGAGGCCAATGTAACCGTATGTGGAGAGCTTGTTGAGATCGATCCCGACGATGAAGAACGTGATCCAGAACGCGACGATCAGGGCAACGACCGCCGCGAGCACGATGTAATCGATGCGGCGGATGAACCACGCCTGCCGCCGCGCGGCGACGATGACCTCGCCCGGCGTGGGCGCGGGCTCCTCGGCGCGGTGGCGCGCGGCGCGGTGGGCCGACAGCGGTGTCCGGCGTGACGTGCGCATGGTGGCTCCGATGATAACAGGCGCGGCATACGACAGCAGGCCTCCCATTCGGGAGGCCTGCTGGTTGTCTCTCCTCAGAACGGAATCAGTCGATGTCTGGTTCCGCGATGTAGCTCGTCGGCACCGAAGGCACGGCGACGGCTTCCGGTGCATCCGGCTCGGCGGCCATCAGCTCGGAGAAGTCCTCTTGCGTGAGAACCGGCTCTTCGCCTTCCAGGACGAGCATCTCCGGCCGGGGGATCTCCTTCACGGGCGGCGGAGGCAGAACGATCTTCGCCCGGGCGGGGATCAGCTTGCCGATGATCACGTTCTCCTTCAGGCCGAGCAGGTGGTCGACCTGGCCGGAGAGTGCCGCCTCCGTGAGCACGCGCGTCGTCTCCTGGAACGACGCCGCGGCAAGGAAGCTGCTCGTGCTGAGCGAAGCCTTCGTCACGCCGAGGAGCACCGGCACCGCGGTCGCCGGCTCGCCGCCTTCCGCGAGCACGCGCGAGTTCTCCTCCTCGTACCCGAAGCGGTCGATCAGCTCTCCGGGCAGCAGTTTGGTATCGCCGGGCATGTCCACCTGCACCTTGCGCAGCATCTGCCGCACGACGACTTCGATGTGCTTGTCGTTAATCGTGACACCCTGGGAGTGGTACACCTTCTGCACCTCTTCGACGAGGTAGAGCTGCACGGCCTCCGGGCCCATGATGCGAAGGATGTCCTGCGGGTTGAGCTGCCCCTCCGTGAGCTGCTGGCCCGCCTGCACCTGATCGCCGTCCTGCACGCGGATGCGCGAGTTGCCGGGTACAGCGTACTCGCGCTCCTCCGTCGCTTCGTACACGATGGAGATGGCGGTCGGCTTCCGCTTCTTGCCCTCGTACACGACACGTCCGCCGATGCGTGCAATGATCTCAGGCGATTCGACGACAGCCACCTCGCCCTTCTTCTTGCGTGCCTTCGCTTCTGGCTCCGCCTTGCGAGCGAGCACAGCGCCGGCCTCGACCAACTCGTCGTGCTTGACGAGCAGGTCGGCGTCCGCCGGCAGATCGTAATGGTCGCTGTAGAACTCGGTGCTGGTCACGGCGAGCTTACGTAGGTCGCCGTCGCGTCCCAGGCGCACGGTTCCGTCGATCTCGGACATGATCCCCTGGCTCTTGGGCACGCGAGCTTCGAACAACTCCTCGACGCGCGGGAGGCCGCTCGTGATGTCGATGCCGGCGACGCCTCCGGTGTGAAACGTGCGCATCGTAAGCTGCGTGCCGGGCTCGCCGATGCTCTGCGCGGCGATAATGCCGACCGCCTCGCCCATTAAGACGAGCCGGCCCGTCGCGAGACTGCGGCCGTAGCAGCAGCGGCAGATCCCGCGCTTCACCAGGCAGGTGAGCGCAGAGCGGATGTACAAGCGGTCGATGCCGAGCGCTTCGATGCGATCGGCGATACGCTCGTCGATGTCCTCCCCGCGGAGGACCACGACCTCGTTGGTCTTCGGGTCGATGATGTCCGACGCCGCCCGGCGGCCGAGCACGCGTTCGCGGAAGGGCTGGAGCGAATTCGCGTCCTCCGGGCGCTTGAGCCAGATGCCGGTCGTCGCGGCGCAGTCCTCTTCCTCGATGATCACATCCTGCGAGACGTCGATGAGCCGCCTGGTGAGGTAACCGCTGTCCGCCGTTCGCAGCGCGGTGTCGGCGAGACCCTTGCGCGCGCCGTGCGTCGAGATGAAGTACTCGAGCACGCTCAGCCCTTCGCGGAACGACGAGCGGATCGGCAGGTCGATGATGCGGCCCGCCGGGTCGGTCATGAGGCCCCGCATGCCCGCCATCTGCCGGATCTGGGCGATGTTACCTTTCGCGCCGGACGAGGCCATCATGTATACAGAGCCGTACTGATCGAGCTGCTGCTCGATCGCCTCCTGCACCTTGTCCGTTGTGCGGCTCCAGATCGCGATCGAGGCGTCGTAGCGCTCCTGCTCCGTGATGAGCCCCATCTCGAACTGGTCTTCGACGTCGGTGACCTGGCGCTCCGCCTCCTCCAGCAGCTCCGCCTTGCCGACCGGCGAGCGCAGGTCGTGTACCGCGATGGTGATGCCCGACTTCGTAGCGAACTGGAAGCCGAGGCGCTTGATGTTGTCGACTACCTCGGCCGTCGACTCGTTGCCAAGCTTCTGGTAGGAGTGCGCGACGACGTTCTTGAGCGCCTTGCGGTCCATGGTCTCGTTGTAGAAGCCCATCTCCTCCGGCAGGATCTCGTTGAAGATGATTCGCCCGACGGTGGTTTGGATGAACTGGTTGTTGGTGCGCGCGTCGCGCACCTTGATGCCTGCCTGGAGATCGACGATGTCCAGATCGTACGCAAGCAGCGCTTCCTGGAAGCTGCCGTAGACGCCCCGTGCGGGCTTGCCATTGGTCTGTTCCTGGTGCTCGCCCTGCACGCCCGGCTTGTGCAGCGTGAGGTAGTAGCAGCCAAGCACCATGTCCAGTGTCGGCGCGATCACCGGCTCGCCGGAGCCCGGCGAGAGCAGGTTGTGCGTCGAAAGCATGACCTGCCGCGCCTCCGCGACGGCTTCGCGGGAGAGCGGCACGTGTACGGCCATCTGGTCGCCGTCGAAGTCCGCGTTGAACGCGGTGCAGACCAGCGGGTGGAGCTGGATCGCGCTCCCTTCAATGAGCACCGGCTCGAACGCCTGAATGCCCAGACGGTGGAGCGTAGGCGCGCGGTTGAGTAGCACCGGTCGGGCGGTGATCACCTGGTCGAGCACGTCCCAGACCTCCGGCCGCGCCCGCTCGACGATGCGTTTGGCGCTCTTGATGTTGTGCGCCATGCCCTGATCGACGAGCGCGTGCATGACGAACGGCTTGAACAGCTCCAGCGCCATGCGCTTCGGCAGGCCGCACTGGTGGAGCTTGAGCTCCGGCCCGACGACGATGACGGACCGTCCAGAGTAGTCGACGCGCTTGCCGAGCAGGTTCTGCCGGAAGCGGCCCTGCTTGCCCTTGAGCATGTCCGAGAGGCTCTTCAGCTTGTGATTCCCGGAACCGGACACGGCGCGGCCGCGCCGCCCGTTGTCGATGAGCGAGTCGACCGCTTCCTGGAGCATGCGCTTCTCGTTGCGGATGATGATCTCCGGCGCGCCCAGCTCCATCAGCCGCTTGAGACGGTTGTTGCGGTTGATCACGCGACGGTAGAGGTCGTTCAGGTCGCTTGTGGCGAAGCGGCCGCCGTCCAGCTGCACCATGGGGCGCAGGTCGGGCGGGAGCACGGGGAGGACGGTGAACACCATCCACTGCGGTTTGTTGCCGCTGCGGCGCAGCGCCTCGACGACACGCAGGCGCTTCGTTGCCTTCTTGCGCCGCTGGCCGCTGCTCGACGCGATCTCGGCGTGCAGCTTCACGCGCAACTGGTCGACCTCGACGCGCTCCAGGATCTGCAGCACGGATTCGGCGCCCATGCCCGCCGAGAAGATGTTCCCGAAGCGTTCCTTGTACTCCCGGTACTGGGCCTCGGTTAGGAGCGTGATGCGATCGTCGTCGATCGGATCGTGCAGGTCCTCCAGCTCCTCGAGCTTCTGCTGGTACTCCTGCACGACGGCTTCGCGCTGCGACGAGACCTGCGCGCGCAGGGGCTCCGCCTCCTGGAATGCCGCGTCGCGGAGCTGCTGGATTGCAGCGTCGGAGGTGAGCTCGTTGTCGGCCTTGCGCTGCTTGAGCTCGTCCTCGATCGCAGCGACCAGCTCCTGGGCGAGCGGCTTGATCTTCTTCCAGGCGTCCTTTTCAATGTCCTCGCCACGCTCGACGAGCAGCTCTTCGCCCAGGACGAAGTTGCGGCGCGCCTTCTTGCCGACCTGCTCCTTGAGGTCGGCCTGAAGCGTCTGCGCATTGCGCATGACCGAATCGATGCGCGATTCGCGTTCCTTCTCGATGCGCTTCTTCTCGGCGTCACGCTTCCCCTCCAGCTCGCCGATCTCTTTGTCGCGCTTGTGCTCGATCTCGCTGATGCGGTCGGTGACTTCCTTCTCGCGCTGGCTGGCGGCTTCTTCCATCTCCTCGCGCAGCTTGTCTGCCGCGCGCTTCTTGGCATCGCGGTCGACCTCGATGATGATGTACTGCGCGAAGTAAAGGACGCGCTCCAGGCTGCGCGGCGACATGTCGAGCAGCAGGCCGAGCCGGCTCGGTGTACCCTTGACGAACCAGATGTGGCTCACGGGCGACGCGAGCTCGATGTTGCCCATGCGCTCGCGCCGCACCTTGCTGCGCGCGACTTCGACACCGCACTTGTCGCAGACGATCCCCTTGTAGCGAACGCGCTTGTACTTGCCGCAGTAGCACTCGAAGTCCTTCGTGGGACCGAAGATCTTCTCGCAGAAGAGTCCGTCCTTCTCCGGCTTCAGCGTCCGGTAGTTGATCGTCTCCGGCTTCGTGACTTCGCCGTACGACCAGGACCGGATCTGCTCCGGTGATGCGAGCGAGATACGGATCGCGTTGAAGTTATTCACTTCCAGCAATGATGAGCTCCTCTCCTCGCTCCATGCCCTCCAGGTTGATGCCCAGGCGCGGCGGCTCAATGCCCTCCTCGGGCAGCGAGACGCGCTCTTCGTCTTCGTTCAATACCTCTACGGACAGGCCGAGGCTTTGTAGTTCCTTCACGAGCACCTTGAACGACTCGGGAATGCCCGGCTCGAGGACGTCTTCGCCCTTCACGATCGCTTCGTAGGTCTTCACGCGGCCGACCACGTCGTCGCTCTTCACCGTGAGCAGCTCCTGCAAGACGTGCGCCGCGCCATACGCTTCGAGCGCCCACACCTCCATTTCGCCGAAGCGCTGGCCGCCGAACTGGGCCTTGCCGCCCAGCGGCTGTTGCGTGATGAGCGAGTAGGGGCCTGTCGACCGGGCGTGGATCTTGTCCTCCACCAGGTGGACCAGCTTGAGCAGGTAGATGTAGCCGACGGTCACGGGCTGGTGAAACGGCGCGCCGGAGCGCCCATCGAACAGCATCTGCTTACCGAAGATCGGCGGCGCAAGCTTCCGTGCCTTGAAGATCTGCTCGGCGCGCTCACGTAGCTGGTCCAGCGTGGCGCCGCGAGCGCGCTTCTCACCGATGCCGTCCAACCACAGCTCCAGGCACGCGCGCGAGGCGGGGCCGGTCTTGCTGTCATCCATGATCTCGCTCGTGTCGTAGCCCTTCTCGCTCAGCCAGCGTTGCAGCGCCGGCAGGTCGAGGTGCTCGCCGTAGTCATGGCTGCGCTCGTCGTTGGCGTGGAGGCGCAGTGCGCCCGCCTGCATGCCAAGCCAGGCGCGCGCGAGCGCATCTTCGATTGCTTCGCCGGTCGCGCCGTCGAACACGGGTGAGATGGCGCGGTAGCCAAGCTCGTGCACTGCCCAGCCGAGGTGTGTCTCCAGCACCTGGCCGACGTTCATGCGGCTCGGCACGCCGATGGGGTTGAGCAGCACGTCGATGGGCGTGCCGTCCTCGAGA
>JBGQHA010000145.1:0-6740 GCA_041497735.1 Dehalococcoidia bacterium
GTGCGATCTTGATGTGGGCCACGGTCACAGGGCTTGATCGAACGGCTCGAACCCAAGCTTGCGGTATACGTGCTCGGCGGGTAGGTTCCCGACAGTTACTACCAAATTGAGAACGCGGAGATCGTTCGCAGCCAGCGCGTTCATGCTCAGCTGGATGAGGGCGCTCGCTAGGCCTCGGTTCTGCCAGTCAGGCGCAGTGTACGCCTGAGCCAGGAGTGGCTCGCCGCCATCCATAGACACCAACGTTACGCTGATCAGCCGAGCATCGTGGACGGCGATGTAGCTGCAGTTTAAGAGAGGTTCCCCGAACTGTCCGTCGAAATATTTTGCGACATGGCTACTGGCCTCCGCTGACGTCTGGTATCGCTCGTCGATTGTGCCGCGGTAGGCGGCGAGCATCAGAGAACCCAAGAGCTCGCAGTCGTCTGGTGCAGGGTGCCGGTACGGGACCGCCAGATCCGCGGGGCGCGCGACGATGTTAGCTCGCCAGCGCATGCGCTTCCGCTCCGTCTGCGTGGGATTTGTCGCGCTGAAGCGCGACCCGCGATTGGTCATGTTCCAAGCTTGCGCTTCCACCGCCGGATCGCGGCGGAGACGCGGCGGGGCGCCGTGCCACCGACAGCGTCGCGGGCGGCGAGCGCCTTCGCCAGCGAGAGGTCCTCGATGTCGATCTGGAACAGCGGCGAGAAGCGCCGGTACTCGGCGAGTGTGAGCTGCGCGAAGGTCTTGCTATGCTCCTCGGCGTACTGCACGAGCTGCCCGACAACGCCGTGTGCCTCGCGAAACGGTAGCCCGCGGCGCACGAGGTAGTCGGCGACGTCGGTGGCGAGCGCGTAGTTCGCCGTCGCGGCCTTCCGCATGCGGGCGGCGTCGAACTCCAGCTCCGGCACCATCGCGGCGAAGGCCTCCAGTGTGTCGAGCAGCGTGTCCTCCGCGTCGAAGAAGGCGCGCTTGTCTTCTTGCAGGTCGCGGTTGTAAGCGAGCGGCAGCGCCTTCAGCATGGTCAGCAGCGCAACGAGATCGCCGGTGACCCGGCCGGTGCGCGCGCGCGCCAGCTCCGCGACGTCAGGGTTGCGCTTCTGCGGCATGATGCTGGAGCCGGTCGCGAAGGCGTCTGGCAGGCGAACGAAGGCGAACTCGGCGCTCGACCAGAGCACGATCTCCTCGGCGAGGCGCGAGGTGTGCGTCATGCAGAGCGACGCCGCCGCGACGAACTCGACGGCGAAGTCGCGGTCGGAGACGGCATCGATGCTGTTGCCGCTGATGCGCGAGAAGCCGAGCTCGCGCGCGACGGACTCGCGGTCGAGCGGGTAGGGGAGCCCCGCAAGAGCGCCGCTGCCCAGGGGCATGACGTCCGCACGGTCCCGCGCCCCGGCGAAGCGCTCGATATCGCGCTCGAGCATCTCTACATAGGCGAGCAGATGGTGCGCCAGTAGGACGGGCTGCGCGCGTTGCAGGTGCGTGTAGCCGGGCATGACGGCGCGCCGGTTCGCCTCGGCGAGCGCGACGAGCGCGCGCTGAAGCGATCGCGCAGCGTCGGTCGCGCGATCACAGGCGTGGACGGCGTACAGGCGCAGGTCGGTCGCCACCTGGTCGTTGCGCGAGCGCGCGGTGTGCAGGCGGCCCGCCGCGTCGCCGATCAGCTCGCGCAAGCGCGCCTCGATGTTGGTGTGGATGTCCTCCAGCTCGTCGCGCCAGGGGAAGCCGCCGCCTTCGATCTCGTGGGCGATGTCCTGCAGGCCGCGCAGGATGGCGTTCGCATCGCCGCGCGGGATGATGCGCTGCCGCCCGAGCATGCGCGCGTGCGCGATCGATGAGGCGATCTCTTCGCGCCAGAGTCGTTCGTCCACAGGCAGCGAGAGCATGTACGCCTCGGCGAGCGGATGCGTTGCGTCCTTGAACCGGCCGCCCCACGACTTCGACGGACGGCGCGAGGTGGCCTGCGGGCGGGGCTTGCGTTTGTTCGGCATCGGATCCGCCCGCGCTAGGCGAAGATCGGCAGGTCGAGGAGCTCTCGCAGCTCGTCGATGGTGAAGTGGGGCTGGATGCCGTCCGGCTCCTCGAATGGTTTGCGCGGCTTGCGCCAGACTGCGGTCATGCCGAGCGCCTGCGCGCCCGCGACATCGGCGCGAAGCGAATCGCCGACCATGACGGCGTCGCGCGGCGCGACGGCGAGCAGATCGAGCGCGTGCAGGAAGATCTTCTGGTGCGGCTTCATGTAGCCAATGTCGCAGGACGCGACGAGCACGTCGAAGTGCGGCGTGAGACCGAGGGCATCCACCTCCTCGAAGAAGGCCGGGCCGCTGAAGACGCGGTTCGTGACGCATGCCAGCCGCAGGCCGCGCGCGCGCAGCGTCTCGAGCGTGTCGATGGCGTCCTCGAACGGGCGGCGGCCGAAGAAGTCGCCGGGCAGGTTCCACGTATGCCAGAGTCGCTCGGCTTGCTCCGAGGTCAGCTCGAGGCCGTGTTTCGCGGCGACGCCTTGGACGATAGCCGCGAAATTGGGGCTGACGCAGTCGCTCTCGTAGGCCTGCTTATCGGCCGCAGTGATGGCGAGGCGAATGTCGCGGCCGAGGAAGCGATGCTCGTCCTGCGCTTCGATGTCCCAGGAGCGCAGGAGCGTCAGGATGCGGCCGACGGTCTCGCGCCGGATCTGATCGATAGGCGGCGGCTCTGGGATGTGCCAGAGCGTGTTCCCAAGATCGAAGAGGACGGCTCGAACGGGCATGGCGCACCCATCCTAGCGGAGAAGCGCCGGGCGGGGCTAGTAGCGGTCGGCGTTGTCGTCGTCGTGGGGCATCCGGCTCGCCGGCACGGCGGATGCGTCGGGCAGCAAGTCGAGCGTGAAGAGCTCCCAGAGGTCGTGGATCATGTAGTCGGCCTCGGGCGCGAGCGGCACTTCGTGGCGGCCGTTCAGCTTCCAGACGGCGGTCATGCCGAGCGCTTTCGCGCCGCGCACGTCAGCCTCCAGACTATCGCCGACGAAGACGGCATCTCTCGCGGCGATGCCCAGCGCATCGAGCGCGCGGCGGAAGGGCTCGGGCCGCGGCTTCACGCGCATCACGTCGGTCGAGGTGACGATGACTGACAGCAGCTCTTCAGTGATGCCGAAGGCCGGCAGGCTGTTGCGCACGGCCGCCGACGCGGACAAGGTATTCGAGACGAGCGCAACGGGAGTGTCGAGCACGCGCAACCTCGCCAGCGTATCGATTGTGTCGGGGTAGATCTGCGCCCCCCAGGCGGCCAGGCCAACATCGGTTGCGCGCCAAAACTCGCTGGCTTGCTCCGGTGAGACCTCCGCCCCGTACGTCGCGAGGGCGCCGCGCGTGATGAACGCGCCGTCGACCTCCAGGCCGCGGGCGCGGCGGCCGGGCTGTGTCGCCTCGATGGCGCGAGAGATCTCGCTGAGCAGCGTTGGCAGATCGACCGAGGGCGCGGTGCCCCACATCTCGAGGAGCGGGCGCACGCGATCGGCCATATCGGCAAACAGGACCCTCGGGTTTGGCTTGTGGGCCTGGAAGATGAGCGTATCGCCTAGGTCGAAGAGCACAGCGCGCACCATCGCGCTTAATCGTATCGCAGGCAGCCCTGCGACTTCTTGTTGGGGTATCGGGCCGGTGTTACAATTGGAAAGACGGCGTATGGATAATGATTTCTTTCTCGATTACGACGAGATCGTCCGCGTGATCCGCGGAGCAGACGTTATCACCTTCCGATTCGTGATTCTCAACCAGCGGCTCCTGATCGACAACCGGTCTTCCGAGATCGATCCGCCGCTGGTGAGGGTCGTGCCACGCGCCAGCAGCGTGGAAGAGCGCTTCCGGAGCCTGAAGCAGCTCCGGCCGCGGTTCCGGCTTCCGGAGAAGATCAGCGCGATCTGGTGGCCAAAGTCGATCGACAATCTCGTGGAGCGCGGCGTCTGGGACGCGATCGTCCAGCGCATCATCGATGGCGGGTTCGCGGAGACGGCGCGCGACTGCGACGGCGTGCTCGAAGAGCTGCGCGCGCTGGAGCGCAAAGAGATCGTTAGCGCGATCGGCGGCGACGGCTACCAGGTCCTCTGGGAAAAGTAGCCCTCTCATGCAGCGCCGGCGTTTCATCCGGCTGGTGCAGCAGGCGCTGGCCGATCTGCCATCTCCGTATTGCGACTGGCTCGAGAACATCGATGTCGTCGTCGAACGGCGTCCGCGCATCCGGCAACTGCGAGAAGCGGGCCTGGGGCCGGGCGGCGAACTCTTCGGCCTCTACGAAGGCGTTCCGCTCATCGAGCGTACCAGCGAGTACGGAATGGTCCTGCCGGACAAGATCAGCATCTTCCAGGAGCCCCTAGAACGAGAGTTCGAACAGGACGGCGAACTCATCGACGAGGTGAGGCGAACGGTGCTCCACGAGCTTGCGCACCATTTTGGAACCTCAGATGAGGAGCTCGAGCGCCTCGGCCTCGATTGAAGGACAGACTATGCTGTCAAATGCCGATACTGTCGATAGGCCACGCACCCGAAAGGCGGGTAGCTGAATGGAGAGGTATGACAGATGCGGCAATTTGTCGAAAGACGGCTGTCCTTGCCTGTCCTCCGGCTGCTCGGCCTGCTCAATCAGCCGCGCGGGCAGACGCTCGCCGAGTACGGCATCATTATCACGGTGATCGCCGTCGGCGTGGTCGTTACCGGGATGATTGTGTTCCGAAACGAACTATCAGGGGCGTTTCAAAGGTCGTCAGGCTGCCTTGACGGCACCTGCTAGCGCACTAGGCGCGCGATAGCACCTGACCTGCCGAGCGGCGCTCGGCCCGTCCGCCTGCAACGACGGTCTGGCCGTTGACAATGACCCGCGCGATACCGCGCGGGTATTGTCGTGGCTCTTCGTAGGTGGCGATGTCGTCGATCGTGCTGGGATCAAACACCACAATGTCCGCGGCGGCGCCTTCGCGCAGCTCGCCGCGATCGGCGAGACGGAACTTCTTCGCGGGTAGCGATGTCATGCGCCGCACCCCTTCCTCCAACGACAGCAAGCCTTCGTCCCGCACGTAGCGGCCCAGCACTCGCGCGAAGGTGCCGTAGAGCCGGGGATGCGGCTTCCCCGATGTCGGCAGGCCGTCCGAGCCGATCATGCAGCTTTCATGCTGCAGCACACGCCGCACATCTGCCTCATCCATGATGAACATGATCGCGGAGGGAGTGTTCTCCTCCTCGCGGAGGAGCCGGCTCGTGGCTTCCTCCACGGGCAAATCCATCATCGAGGCGATCTCATCGAGCCGCTTTCCCTCGTACTGGTGCTGGTGCTTTACAGACGCGACCAGCACATCGTGCGGGTCCATCCGCTCGGCGAGGCGGCCGCGCGGTGCGATGGCGGCGAGCGCCGTGCTCGCGGCGACGTACGGGTAGACGTCGATCGTGACGTCCAGGCCGCGGGCGCGCGCCTTATCGATTACCGGCAGCGATTGCTCGGTCATGCCCCAGTTCGGCTGGCCGCTCGCCTTGTGGTGGGAGATCTGCACACCGACGCCTGCTTGTTCGCCGATCCGGATCGCCTCGTCTACGGCCTCCAGCAGGCGGTCCGACTCGTTGCGGATGTGGCTGGCGTAGATGCCGCCGTAGCGCGCGACGACTTTCGCGAGCGCAATGAGCTCGTCCGTGTCCGCGTACGCGCCGGGCGCATAGATGAGGCCCGTTGAGAGGCCGACGGCGCCGGCGGCCATCCCCTCGGCGAGGAAGTCCTGCATGGCCGATAGCTCGGCGGCGGTGGGCGGGCGGTTCTCCCAGCCCATCGCGGCGACGCGCAGCGCGCCGTGGGGTACCAGGAACGCCGCGTTCACCGAGGGCTGCGCGGCACGGACGGCGTCGTAGAACTCCGGCAGGGAGCGCCAGGTGAAGTTGTCGACCGGCCCGAGGATGCCCTCAACGCCGCGGCGATAGAACTGCTGGAGCCGTTCGTTCGCGGGCGCGGCGCCGGCGCCGCAGTTGCCGCAGACAACGGTGGTCACCCCCTGCGCGGCCTTGAAGTCCATGCCGGGCATGTTGATCAGCGCGACGTCATCGTGGGAATGGACGTCGATGAAGCCCGGCGCCACAGCGAGGCCCAAGGCGTCGACGACCTCGCCCGCGTCGCCATCGATCTTGCCGATGGCCGCGATCTTGCCGCCGGCGATGGCGACATCGGCCTCGCGTGCCGGTCCGCCTGAGCCGTCGATGACGCGTCCGCCGCGAAGAATGACATCGAACTGATGGCTGGCCATGCGCGCCAGTCTAGCGCGCCGCCGAATTGGCAGCCAGCGCGTGCGGTTGACAGCTTCCGAGGGGAGGCGTAAACTCTTGCCACCTGAATGGCTGGACCTCGCCGGGGGCGAATGGCGGCTAGGAGGAGACTCATGGCGGCTAGTAGGTTTGCTAGATTGTTTAACGGCCTTGTCGCGGCAGCGGCGGTTGCGACCGCTATTCTCGCAGTAGGCGGCTGTCGCGCGGGCAGGCACCTCCACGCCGGTCAGTGCACTACCAACTGCTGAGCCAACAACGCCGACAGCGGCATCGGCGCCGACGGCAGAGCCGACCCTGACGCTTGAGGAAATGCAGGCGATGATCCGGCAGATCATGGCGTACAAGGCGGCGCACGATCCTGAGCCGACACCGCCGCCCCCATCGCCGCAGGAACAGGAGGGGCTGGCCGCGAAAGAACAGCAGGCGCAGGAATGGCTCGCCCAACACCCGGAGCTCACGAACGCGTCCCGGAACGCCGCTGAGGGA
>JBGQHA010000146.1:0-6740 GCA_041497735.1 Dehalococcoidia bacterium
CCGACGTTCATCACCACACCGATCTGCGGCCGCGCGATCTCGCAGAGGGTGCGGATCTCTCCCAACGCGTACATCCCCATCTCGAGCACGGCGCGCTGGTGGCGTTCTGTCAACTTAAGAAGCGTGAGCGGCAGGCCGATCTCGTTGTTGTAGTTCGCCTCGTTCTTGAGCACTCGGTAGCGCGCCGAGAGCACAGCGGCGGCCAGTTCCTTCGTCGTCGTCTTGCCCACGCTGCCCGTAATGCCGATCACCTTCGCGTGACGGCGGTCGCGCCGGCCCCCCGCGAGGCGCTGGAGCGCCAGCAGCGCATCGGGCACGACGAACGCCGCGACGCCATCCGGGAGCGCGCCCGGCAGCTCGCGCACGAGGACGCCCCGCGCGCCGCGCTCGACGGCATCGTTGATGAAGGCGTGGCCATCGGTGCGCTCTCCGGGCAGCGCGACGAAGAGATCGCCCGCGCCGACGCGACGCGAGTCGACCACTACGTCGCGGAACCGGCTCGCCTTCCCTATGATTCGCCGCTGGAGCAGCGAGCCGAGGCTCTGCGCGATCTCAGTCGACGTAATCACGGCGCGCTGTCCACCAGGGCGTTGTCTGGCGGCACACCCATGTAGGCGAGGATCTTCGGCGCCAGGTCGTGGAAGATCGGCGCGGCGACAACCCCGCCCAGCGAGTTGTCCTGCGGCGCATCGATCCTGGCAAGCATGACGAACTTCGGGTCGCTGACGGGAGAAAAGCCGACGAAGGAGGCCAGCGTGTTGGAGCTATTGGGGAAGGTGGTCGTGCCGGTCTTGCCACCGACCGTGTAGCCCGGCACCTGCCCAAGATGGCCAGGTTGGCCCACCACGGCTTCCATCATGCGCACCAAGGTCTGGGAGGTCTCCTCAGAGACGGCTTGCCTGACCACCACCGGTTGATAGACCCGGTCGCTGTCGGGGCCCGTCACCTCCTTCACAATGTAGGGTCGCATGAGGTGGCCGCCGTTGACAAGGGCGGAGATGGCGGTAATCATCTGCACCGGCGTCACGGAGATGCCCTGCCCGAAGGCATTCGTCGCCAGATCGACCGTCGACCAATCGGGGTCCTGGTTCGTGCGCACGATACCGGCAGGCTCGCCGGCCAGCCCCATGTTCGCCGGCGCCCCGAATCCGAAGCGCTTCATGTAGTCGTAGAACCGGTCCGGCCCGAGCTGGCCTGATACCCAGACGGCGCCCGTATTGAGGCTGTACTGCAGCACCTGGGTCATCGTCGTCGTGCCGTGGGCGCTGAAGTCCCAGTTGTTGATCACCGACCCATCGATGTCGGCCTCCCCGCTGTCGAAGTAGGTGGTGTCGGGATTGACGAGGCCGAGGTCGATCGCGGACGCCATCGTGATCGTTTTCATCACCGATCCCGGCTCGTAGAGGTCCGTGACAGCCCGATCGCGATAGAGGTCTCCCTGGGCCGGGTCCTGCAGGTTGAGCTTGCTCAGCTGGAAGCTCGGCCGGCTCGCCATGGCGAGGATCTCGCCCGTCGTCGGGTCAATCACGATGATCGTGCCGCCCGACGCGCCGTGGGCCTTCACCTGTTTGTCCAGCTCCTGCTCGACGAGCTGCTGGATGTAGCGATCGATGGTGAGCGTGACGTCGCCGCCGGGCTTGGGCTGATCCCCGACCCTCTGTCCGAAGGGGATCGGATTGCCGAGTCCGTCGCTCTCGAAATAGACGAGGCCCGGCACGCCGCCCAGCTCGCGGTTGTAGTCCGCCTCGACGCCTGCCAGGCCCGTTTGGTCCAGGCCGATGAAGCCCAATACGTTCGATGCGAGATCGCCTTCTGGATAGAACCGGCTGCTCGACTCGACCGTCTTCACGCCGGCGGGTGCGCCGGCCATGAGCAGGAGCCCGGTGCTGGCGTTCACCTGTCGGGCGGCGATGTAGTCGCCCTGGTCCTGACCGCGAACGGCGGTGATCAGCTCAGCGACGTTGCGGTTGAGCAGCGGAGCGACCTGCGCGGCGCTCTTGAGCGCGACGCCGTCGTCGCTCCAGCGGCGCGGGTCGATGTAGACGTCGAACGTGCTGACGCTCGTCGCCAGTGGGTAGCCGTTGCGGTCTAGGATGGCGCCCCGAGCGGCGCGAACGGTCGTCTCGTGCAGGTGCTCGTCCTTGGCCTGCGCAGTGTAGAACTCGTGATCGAGGACCTGGATCTGGACCAGGCGCACCACGATGCCACCCGTCGCAATGACGAGAGCAACCATCACCAGGAACAGGCGCCATGTCGGGCGGCGGTTCCGCCGGGCCATCCCTCAGCCCCCTTCAACGACCGCCGGGGCCGTTGTGACCTAGCCTAGAACGGGAGGTGCTTGCGCAGCCGGTGCCACCACGATGCGTGATCCCCTCCCACCCCGGCTTCCTCTATCTTCGGTGCAAAGCGTGACGGCAGCTCCACCGACTGTGCCGGCAGAGGGACGTTCACTTGCACGGTGTCTCGCTGGTCCGCCGGCTGCAGCCCCAGCCGGCTCGCTTCCTGCTCGATGCGCGTCAGCGACGAGAGCGTCGAGACTTCCGACTCGAGCTGACGCACCGACGTATCTAGCTGCAGCTTCTGCTGCTCGAGCTGCTGCATCTGGAAGCTCGCCGTCGTCGCTCGCGACGTCTGATACAGCTGCAGAATCGCGATCGCTACGATGGCGAGCGCCGCCGAGAGCAGGACAGGCGTCAGGCGAACGCGCGGCCGTTCTCCGCTCTTGGCCTGCGTACGGGCAATTGTGCGGTTGAGGATCGCCATCGCGCGCGTCCGCTAGGCCGCGGACGGGAGCCGCTCGGCGACCCGCAGGCGCGCGCTCCGGCTGCGCGGGTTGGATTCGATCTCCTCTGCTGAAGCCTGCGCCGCCCCGCGCCCGATCGGCCGCAGGCCCGCCCTGTGATCGCAGGTGCAGACGGGCTGCTTCGGCGGGCAGATGCAGTCGCGCGATTCGCGCTGGATGAACTGCTTGACGATGCGGTCCTCCAGCGAGTGGTAGCTGAGCACCGCGAGCCGGCCAAGGTCGCCCAGGAGGCCGTAGGCCTCAGGGAGTGCGCCAACCAGACTGAGGAGTTCCTGGTTGACAGCGATCCGGAGGGCCTGGAACGTCCTGGTGGCGGGGTGGGATAGGCGTTGGGCCCTCCTACCTACGGCCTCCTCGACGACCTTGGCTAGCTCTGTCGTGGTATGCAGCGGGCGTCGCTGCACGATGCGTCTTGCGATGCGCCGGGACCCCGGCTCCTCGCCGAAGCGCCAGAGCAGGTCGGCCAGTGCGCTCTCATCTTCCTCGTTTACGATCTCGCCGGCGGTGAGCTCCTGCTCCCGGCTGAATCGCATGTCGAGCGGGCCTTCGCGCAGGAAGCTGAACCCGCGCTCAGATTCGTCGAGCTGGAGCGACGAGAGGCCGAGGTCGAGCAGGATGCCCTGCACCGGCGCGAAGTCGAGCTCGTCGCAGATGCGCCGCATCTCGGCGTAGTCGCCGCGGACGAGGCGCACATTGTCGCCGAACTGCGCCAGCCGCGCCTTCGCCCGATCGATCGCTTCGCCGTCCTTATCGATGCCGACGAGCTTGCCGCCGGGCTGCGCCGCATTCATGATCGCGAGCGCGTGTCCGCCCGCGCCGACGGTGCCGTCGACGTAGCGGCCGCCGGGCTGCACGTTCAGCCCCGCGATTACTTCGCGCAGCATGACGGACTCGTGACCGTTCGTGTTCATGTCGTCTCGCGGTTCTGCCAGCGCTCGGCTTCGGCCATCTCGGTCTCGAACTGCTGCGGACTCCAGATCTCCAGCCACTCGCCCGCGCCGGAGATGATCACGTTGCCCTCCAAGCGAGCGTAGGCGCGCAGCGGCCCTGGGATCAGGATCCGGCCCTGCTTGTCCAGCTCCACCGAGAACGAGTTGGCGAAGAACGCTCGGCGCGTCATCCGGGCAACCTCCTCGATAGCAGGATTGCTCGTGTACAGCTCGGCCTGCTGCTGGAAGCTTTCGGAGGTAAAGAGGCGCAGGCAGGGGTCGGGCCCCTGGTTGAGCATCGCGCCGGGCGCGAACAGCTCGCGGTAGCGAGGCGGCACCGGCACACGGCCGCGCTCGTCCATCGCATACTCGAAGCGACCGAGGAAAAACTGCGGCAACAGTCACTCCCACCGCGACTCTCCCTGCGAACCCCCGCGCACTTCCCTGCTAGCCACAATTGGCTATGAACCCCCATATCTTACCACTACTCCCCCAATTGTCAATACCCCTTAGCGCAACTTTTGTGTCAATTCCCCACGATGACCCCTATGCTATGATGCACTCGCCATGGCCATTCGCGCCGGCGTCCTCACCATCAGCGACAAGGCCTCGCGCGGCGAGCGCGCCGATACGAGCGGCGACGCCATCCGAGAGCTGCTCGCCAGCATCGACGCCGCCGTCCAGCGCGCCGAAGTCGTGCCGGACGAGCACGAGCGCATCGCGGCCACGCTGCGAAGCTGGGCAGACTCGGATGAGCTGGACGTAATCGTCACGACCGGCGGCACCGGCCTGGGCACGCGCGACGTGACGCCCGAGGCCACCGCCGAGGTCATCGAGCGGCCCGTGCCCGGCCTCGCCGAAGTGATGCGCGCCGCCGGCTTCAAACACACGCCGATGGCTGCCCTCTCGCGCGGCGTCGCGGGCGTACGAGGCCACACTCTTATCGTAAACCTGCCCGGCAGCCCGAAGGGTGTCCGCGAGAACCTGAGCGCCGTGATCGACCTGCTGCCGCACGCCGTCGACCTGCTGCGCGGCCGCATCACTGACCACGCCGCCCCCACCCGCTAGCCGTTCGACTGAGCTCACGACGAAGCCGATGCGCATCGATATCATCACGCTCTTCCCGGAGATGTTCCGGGGGCCGTTCGAGGCGAGCATCATCGCCCGCGCGCGGGAGCAGGGCATCGTTCGGATCGAGCTGCACCAGCTACGGGACTGGGGCGAAGGGCGCCATCGGCTCGTCGACGACTATCCACACGGCGGCGGCGCGGGCATGGTGCTCAAGCCCGAGCCTCTCTTCGCCGCCGTCGAGGCCGTCCAGCCGCTCGCTGAGCCGCCGGGCCGCGTCGTGCTGCTGACGCCGCAAGGACGGCTGTTCAACCAATCGATCGCGAACGAGCTATCAGAGCAGCCGCGGCTGGTGCTGCTCTGCGGCCACTACGAGGGCGTCGACGAGCGCGTGCGCGAGCACCTCGTCGACGACGAGATCAGCATCGGCGACTACGTCCTCTCCGGCGGCGAGCTGGCCGCGATGGTGCTCGTCGATGCCGTCGTGCGGCGGTTGCCGGGCGCGCTCGGCGGCGAGGCGTCGCTCGATGAGGAGTCGCACAGCGAAGGGCTGCTCGAGTACCCGCAGTACACGCGGCCTTCGGAGTTTCGCGGCTGGAAGATCCCCGACGTCCTCCTCTCGGGTCACCACGCGGAGGTTGCCAAATGGCGCCGGCGCCAGTCGCTCCTGCGTACCGCCCTGCGCCGCCCGGACCTCCTCGCGCAGGCTTGCCTTACTGAGGACGAGCGGAAGTGGTTGGAGGCGGAGCTACCCCGTCATTCCGAGCGCAGCGAGGAATCTCGCAGCTAGTAGCGGTACGTCCAAAGCGCCGCAGGCCCACGGCTTGACGATCCCCATTCGCGCTGTATACTGGCCGCAACTCTCGGTTCAAGCGTTCGTCAAGAATTGCCGCCGCTCAGCGCTCGGCATCTCTCGGCGCGAGCCCTGAAGGGAGCGGCTTCTCCTATGTTGCGGCGAATTCTTCCTCTTATTCTGCTCTGCACGATCGTAGGAGGTCGATGATGACGAACGTGAACGAGTGTCCTGGGTGCAAGCGGCAACTTCTACCTGGCCTGTTCTGCCAGTATTGCGGAGTCTTCGTGCTCGATCCCAAGGGAACGGTCGTGATGGCGAGCAAAGCGTCAAGGCTGGGCGCCTGGATCGTCAACATCCTGCTGTTCATCCTGACGTTGGGTGTTGGATGGATTATCTGGTGGTTCATCGTAGCTCCCAGGGGACAGAATCCTGGCAAGGCGGTCATTGGCCTGCGCGTCATCAGAGCGGACGGCAGAGCGGCTTCTGGAGGCTGGATGTTCGTGCGCGGCCTCTTAGGAATGGTGTGTTCTATCGTTCCTTTCTACCTTGACAACCTGTGGCTGCTCTGGGACCACGATGCACAGACGCTGCACGATAAATTGGCCGGCACGGTGGTGGTGAAAGCCGCGGGGTCGGAGCACGTCGTCCTCGAGGGATCAGTGGGCCGGGCCTAGCGCGGTTGGGCCGGTGGTGGGCGCGGTTGCTTACGTAGGGGAGAGCGCGTAGCCTGCTACGAGCCCCGAAGGGGAGGTATGACATGCGACATCGGAGAATCTTCATACTGTTCACTCTGGTAACCCTCGGAGTCAGCCTGACGGCACTAGCCGTCTGGCCACGGCCGGAGCCGACGGCCGCGACAGGTACCGTGACGCAAGTCTCCATGGGCTCTGGTACGTCGGGAGGCCTGCCCGGCGCGAGCGGCGCAGTTTGTAGTGGGAGCGGCGCGCTCACCAATGGCGTAACTGATTGCGGAGCGATCTCAATCGCCGGCCAGACCGATACGTGGACGTTCACGGCAACCGCCGGCGACCGCATCGGCGCAGAGGTGGGCGAGATCACCGACACCAACGCCCAGCTCACGCCCTGGATTCGCATCTGGGCGCCGGGCGGAGCCAGCCTGGGCAACACCTGGGGCAACTCAGCG
>JBGQHA010000147.1:0-6736 GCA_041497735.1 Dehalococcoidia bacterium
AGCCGGCGGGGCACGTCGAGACGTACGCGCTCCAGCACGACGCGAGCTGGACAGCGCAGGACATCGAGCTGTTGCCGGACGGCGGTCATGCGTTCAGCGTCCTCTACCACGGCGACGAGATCGGCCGCTTCGAGACGCGGCTGTCCGGCCTGCACAACGTCGCGAACGTGCTGGCCGGCGTCGTCGCGGGGCATGCGCTGGGCGTCCCGTTCCAGACGATCCGCGAGACACTCGCCGCGTACGGTGGCGCGCGCCGCCGCTTCGAGCTCATGGGCGAGGCCGGCGACGTGACGGTGATGGACGACTACGCGCACCACCCGACCGAGGTCGCCGCGACGATCGCGGCCGCGCGCGAGCGCTTCGCGGGCCGGCGGCTCATCGCTGTGTTCCAGCCGCACACCTACAGTCGCACGCAATACCTGCTCGATGGCTTCCGTACCTGCTTCCGCGACCTGGACGAGTTGCTCGTGCTGGCGACATATGCCGCGCGCGAGCCGGAGTCGGCGGGTATGGATGCCCAACAGCTCGCCTACATGATCGAGTCGCCGCGCGCGCGCTACGTCGCCACGTTCGAGGAAGCCGCGCAGGCCGCGCTCGAGCTGCTGCGGCCAGGGGGCGTGTTCTTCACGATCGGCGCAGGCGATGTCGATGCAGTGGGGCCGATGGTGCTGGACGCACTGAGGGCCAGGGGCCAGGGGCCAAGGGCCAAGGACGACGTTGGACGCCCGTCCGAACTCGTCGCGGCGCTCGAACGCATCGCGACTGTTCGCGTGAACGAGCAGCTCTCGCGCCACACGACGTTCGGCGTGGGCGGGCCAGCCGATGTCTACGTGGTCGCGGAGAACGCCGATCAGCTCGCCGAGATCGTGATCGCCTGCCGCGAGCACAAGGCGCCGGTCTTCGTGCTCGGATCGGGCAGCAACATCGTCGTCGGCGACGGCGGCATCCGCGGCGTGGTGATAGATAACCGCGCGCGCGCGATCACAGGCCCCATCGCGGACGAAGGCGGCGCGCTGCGCTTCCGCGCCGAGTCCGGCGCAAGCTTCGCGGGCGTCGCGCGCACGCTGGCACGCCAGGGCTACGGCGGCCTCGAGTGGGCGAGCGGCATCCCCGGCACGCTGGGCGGCGCAGTGGTGTACAACGCGGGCGCGTACGGTGGCTGCCTGGCCGACGTGCTGCGCTCGATCCGCATCGTGAACGGGACGGGCGCCGCGAAGGACGTGCCGGCCGACGACCTCGAGTTCGTCTACCGCGGCAGCGCGTTCACGCGCGGGCAGTTCCGCGACCGCGTCGTGCTCGCGGCCGAGTTCACACTCTGGCCGGGCGAGGCCGATGCGCTCATGCAGCGCGTACAAGAATTGGACGGCAAGCGCCTCGCGGCGCAGCCGCGCGGCCGCAACGCGGGGTCCATCTTCAAGAACCCGCCGGGCCATCCGGCGTGGAAGCTCATCGATGACGTGGGGCTGCGCGGCCACCGTATCGGCGACGCGCAGATCTCCGACAAGCACTGCAACTTCTTCATCAACGCCGGCCACGCGCGCGCCGCCGACGTGAAGGTGCTGATCGATCTCGCGCGCGAGCGCGTACGCGATCGATTCGGTATCGAGCTCGAGCTCGAGGTTGGCCTGGTCGGGGAGGGCTTCGATGGCTAGCCATCCTGAGCCTGTCGAAGGACGATTGCGCCTCGGCGTCATCTTCGGCGGCCGCTCACGCGAGCACGAGGTCTCCGTCGTGTCGGCGCAGCACGTGATCGCCGCCGCAAGCGACCGCTTCGATGTCGTGCCGATCGGCGTGGCGAAGTCGGGCGCCTGGCTCACGCCGCAGGAGACGCAGCGCCAGCTTGAGCGCGCCGACGAGCCGTATCACAAGTCGATGGAGCTCGCGGGCGAACGGGGTCTGCTCTCGCGGCCGGAGGCGCTCACCTCGCTGCGCGAGATCGATGTCGCGTTCCCGCTCATCCATGGCACGTTCGGCGAGGACGGCACGCTCCAAGGCTTCCTGGAGCTCGCGGGCGTGCCCTACGTCGGCGCCGGAGTGGCTGCGAGCGCGATCGGCATGGACAAGGCGCTGATGAAGCGCCTGCTGCGCCAGGCGGGGCTCGATGTCGTCGACCACATCGTCGTGCGCTCGACGCAGTACCGCAGCGAGGCGGACGAGGTCGCGAGAGCCGTGGACACGTCGATCGGCTATCCGGCCTTTGTTAAGCCGGCGAACGGTGGCAGCAGCGTTGGCGTGAGCAAGGCGCGTTCGCGCGAAGACCTGGGCCAGGCGCTCTGCCTCGCGTTCCACTACGACCGCAAGGCGCTCGTCGAGCGCGCGGTGCAGGCGCGCGAGGTGGAGTGCGCCGTGCTCGGCAACGACGACCCGCAGCCTTCGCCGCTCGGTGAGATCCGCTACACACGCGAGTTCTACGATTACGAGGCGAAGTACCTCGACCCGAACACGCAGCTCATCGTGCCGGCGGAAGTGGACGAGGCCACGGTGCGTCGCATCCAGGAGCTGGCCGTGCGCGGCTACCGCGCAATCGATTGCGCGGGCATGGGCCGGATGGACTTCTTCCTGTGCGATGACGGCAAGGTCTACATGGACGAGGTGAACACGCTGCCGGGCTTCACGCCGACGAGCATGTATCCGCGGCTCTGGGACTACGCCGGCTTGCGCTACGACGACCTCATCGCGCGGCTGGTGGCGCTGGCGCTGGAGCGGCACGCGGAGCGATCGCATGACTAGGCAGCGCGCCGATACACGGCCGGGCGCGCGATGGCAGCCCGTCGCGCCGCGCACGACGATGACGCCGCGCGCGAAGGCTGCACCGCGAGTCGCGGGCCGGCACCGGCTGCGGACGCCGGCGCTGCACGTGCCGAGGCTGCACGTGCGCCGCCGATACGCGCTGCCTGTGCTCATCCTCACGTTCGCCTTGATCGGCGGCTGGTGGCTCTATCGATCGCCGCCGCTCTCCATCCGGAGCGTCTCAGTACAGGGCAACGTCGTGCTGTCCGCCGGCAGCCTGCGCCAGACGGCCGGGCTCGATGGCGAAAGCGTGATCCGGCCTGACTTCGCGGAGGCCGAGCAGCGACTCGCCGCGCTGCCGCTCGTGCGGGAAGCGCACGTCAGCCGCGCCTGGCCCTTCGGGGCGAAGATTACGATCGTCGAACGCGCGCCGTGGGGTACCTGGCAGGCCGGAGATCAGGGGTCTGTCATCGACAACCAGGGAGTTGTGCTCGATCTGCCGGCGCCGCCGGGCTCGCCGGTGATCACGCAGACCGACCCCGGTGCGGCGCTCGTCCAGGGCCAGCGCGTCGACGCGGGAGCGATCGATGTCGCGCAGAAGCTCGCGACGACGGCGCAGCAGACGCTCGGACGCTCGGTGACGAGCTTCGAGTTCTCGCGGGCGGCGGGCCTGACAGCCGTCTTCGACGGAAACCTGCGCGTCATCTTCGGTGACTCGCAAAGCTACGACTTCAAGCTGGCGACGCTGTTCGCGCTGCTCCAGAAGGCGCAGAACGAAGGCAACGAGCTGCACAGCGTCGACCTACGGTTCGGCAACCTGGTGTCGACGCAATGAGCGTTGACATGCGCCAGGCGCCGAGAAAGGAGGCCGAGCGATGAAGGGCGGCGTGTTCGCTTCAATCGACGTCGGCACAACGAAGGTCTGCACCCTCATCGGTGAGGTGCTGCCGGAACAGCCGCTGCGCATACTCGGCGTGGGCATCGCGGCGGCGAACGGCCTCAGCCGGGGCATGGTGGAGAACCTGCACGACGCGGCGGCTTCGATCCGCACGTCCGTGGAGCAGGCCGAGCGCTCGAGCGGCACGCGCATCCTCTCGGCGCACGTCGGCGTGACCGGCCCGCACATCAGCTGCGCGAACAACCGCGGCATCGTCGCGATCCCGGACCGCGACCGGCCGATCAGCCAGGACGACGTCGCCCGCGCGCTCGACGGCTCGCGCATCGTGAGCATTCCGACGAACCGCGAGATCATGCACGCCGTGCCGCGCTATTTCGTCGTCGACGGCCAGGACCACGTGAGCGACCCGGTCGGCATGTACGGCCAGCGGCTGGATGTCGAGACGCATATCGTTACGGGACTGAGCACGGTGCTCCAGAACGAGACCAAGTGCGTGGAAAGTGCGGGCGTCCAGGTCGAGACGCTCATCGTCGGTGCGCTCGCGAGCGCGGAGGCCGTGCTCGACTATGAGGAGAAGCGCCAGGGCGTGGTGCTCGTCGATATCGGCGGTGGTACGACCGACATCGCTGTTTTCGCTGAAGGGAGCATCTGCCACACGGCCGTGCTGGCCGTCGGCGGCGGCCACATCACGCGCGACCTCGTCGTCGGCCTGCGCTGCCCGTACCAGGCAGCGGAAGACGCGAAGGCGCTCTACGGTCACGCGTTACCGAGCGCGATCGACGCCGAGGAGACAGTTGAGCTGAACGTCTTCGGCTCAGAGGAGCACCGCTCGGTGCAGCGGCGGCGCATCGCTGAGATCGTGCAGGCGCGCGCCGAGGAGATCTGTGAGATGGTGCTGCGCGAAGTGCGCCGCGCCGTCCACGACGATGTGCTGTCGGCAGGCCTCGTGCTCACCGGCGGCACAGCTAACCTGACGGGCATCGCGCAGCTCGCCGAGCAGGTGACCGGCCTGCCGGCTCGCGTCGGCGCGCCGCGCAACGTGCAGGGCCTGATCGATACGCTCAGCGATCCCGCCTACGCCGCCAGCGTTGGCGTGCTGCAGTGGGCCGTCCGAGAGTATGCAGCGGGCGCGTGGCACGCGCCGCAGCGTTCGTTCTCCATGCCAGGCGATCTCTGGCAGCGCATCTCGCGCTGGGCGCGCGTGCTGCTGCCCGAGTAGAGGAGGTGACGTGACCGGAACCTGGGAACTGTCCGACCAATTGCCGATGAACCAGCCCGCCTTACCGGGCATGGCCCATCACTCCGACGACCCGCCGATGGATCTCGTGGCGGAGCGAGAAGAGGCGCAGATTTACGAAGCGATTGCCGCAGACGACAAGCGCCGCAACGAGGCGCACGCACATCACGCACCATCGCCGCGCGATGGCGGGGCTGGGGAGCTGCAAGGAACGCCGAAGAACGCTGCCGCGCCTGCTGAGGCCGAGCACCAAGCAAGGAGGGAGAGAACTATGACGTCAGGGATGAACGGGTTACCTCCGATCAAAGTGGTGGGGGTGGGCGGCGGCGGCTGTAACGCCGTCAATCGAATGATCTCGTCCGAGGTGAGCGGCGTACAGTTCGTCGGCGTGAACACGGACGCGCAGGCGCTCGCGCGCTGCGAGGCCGGCGTGCGCATTCGTATCGGCGACAAGCTCACGAAGGGCCTGGGCGCGGGCGGCGATCCCGACAAGGGCGAGATGGCCGCCCAAGAGAGCCGGGAAGAGCTGCTGGACACGCTGAAGGGCGCCGAGATGGTCTTCATCACGGCGGGCATGGGCGGCGGCACCGGCACGGGCGCCTCGCCGGTCGTCGCGGAGGTCGCGCGCGAGGTCGGCGCGCTCACCGTCGCGATCGTCACGAAGCCCTTCGGCTTCGAGGGCCAGCGCCGGCGGCAGCAGGCCGAAGAAGGCACGGCCGCGCTGCGCGACTGCGTCGATACCCTCATCGTCATTCCGAACGACCGCTTGCTCGACGTGTGCGGGCCGGAGGTGACCGTCGAAGAAGCCTTCCGCGCGGCGGATGACGTGCTCCGCCAAGGCATCCTGGGCATCGCCGAGCTGATTACGCTGCCCGGCGAGATCAACCTCGACTTCGCGGACGTGCGCCGCGTGATGCAAGACGCCGGCCCCGCGCTGCTGGCTATCGGCAGAGCGAGCGGCGAGAACCGCGCCGTCGAGGCGGCGAAGGCGGCGATCTCGAGCCCGCTCCTCGACGTCAGTATCGATGGGGCGAAGGGGGTGCTCTACAACATCACGGGCGCCCGCAACCTGGCGCTGCACGAGCTGCACGCGGCGGCGCAGGCTATCGCCGAAATGGTGGCGCCGGATGCGGAGATCATCTTCGGCACCGCGATCGATCCATCGCTGGGCGAGGAAGTGAAGGTCACGGTCATCGCGACCGGGTTTCCCACGGGTCCGCGTCCTATGAGCACCGAGATCCCGCACGTCGAGCAGCATTTCTCGGCCGAGGCGCCGGCGAACCCGACGGACACGGAGCTTCCCGCCTTCTTGCGGCGCACAGTCGCAATGCGCTGACGGAGGCGGTTGGCCAATCTACTTGGAAGGGAGGTGGCCTTTCTAGCCGTACGCTAACTAGCCCGGTAGTAACCGGGGACTCACTCAAGGCAACGGGCGACGACAGGGAGATGGCGTCGCCCGTTGCCGATCTTCACGAAAGAAGAAGCCCGTCCCTCCGAGGAGGGACGGGCTTCTCTGTTATCTACGTTTGCTCCCTTACGGCGCCGGGAAGTGGTTGATCAGCCCGGCTCCGAACTGGAGGATGAGCAGCGCATCGATCGAGTTGATCCGGTCGTCTCCGTTCACGTCGGCGTTCTTGATGCACGGCAGAGTGTCGATGAGCCCGGCGTACATCTGGAGCACCATCAGGGCGTCCCTGGAGTTGATCTTGCCGTCGCAGTTCACATCGCCCTTGCGCTTGATCTGATGCTTGGTGGGTACCGGCGTCACGGCCGTCGGCAGTACCTCGGATGTCCGCGTCGGTGTGAACGTGTTCGTCGGGACGGGCGTGTTCGTCGGAACCGGCGTGTTGGTGTTCGTGGGCGTGTTCGTG
>JBGQHA010000148.1:0-6730 GCA_041497735.1 Dehalococcoidia bacterium
CTCATGTGCGCGCCCTTCTACCACCTCGACAACTTGATCGCCATCATCGACCGCAACGGTGTGCAGAACGATTGGTTCGTCAAGGACACGATGGACCTGGAGCCGCTCGATGCGAAGCTGCGCGCGTTCGGCTGGCACGTGATCGAGGTCGACGGCCACAGCTTTAAGGAGCTGTCCACAGCGTTCGATGAGGCGAAGACAGTCCACGGCAAGCCGACGGCGATCATCGCGCGCACCGTGAAGGGCAAAGGCGTGAGCTTCATGGAGAACAACGCCGAGTGGCACGGCAAAGCACCGACGAAAGAACAAGCGCAGCAGGCGCTCGCGGAGATCGGCGAATGACGGCTGCCGCGCCGGCCGCAACGCGCGAGGCGCTCGGCCCCACGCTTGTGCAGCTCGCGAACGACGGCCTGCCGATCGTGGTCGTCGACGCCGACCTCGGCATCTCGACGACGGCGCGCAAGTTCAAGGATGCCTACCCCGATCGCTTCTTCACCGTCGGCATCGCCGAGCAGAACATGATCGGCGTGTCGGCCGGACTGGCAGCGGCGGGGAAGATCGCGTTCTGCAGCACGTTCGGCGTCTTCATGCCGGGCCGCTGCTTCGATCAGATCCGCGTCAGCGTCGCGCAGACCGGCCTCGACGTGAAGATGGTCGCCAGCCACAGCGGCATCAGCGTCGGCGAGGACGGCATCTCCGCGCAGGCGCTCGAGGACCTCGCGCTGATGTGCTCGCTTCCCGGCGTCAACGTCATCGTGCCCGCCGACATTGTCGAAGCGCGCCAGGCGATCGAATGCGCTGCGCGCACGCCGGGGCCATTCTACATCCGTACCGGCCGCCCGAAGATCCCGGTGATCTACGACGACAGCTATCGCTTCGAGCTCGGCAAGGCGCACCAGCTGCGCGACGGCAGGGACGCGACGATCATCGCCTGTGGCATCATGGTGAAACCCGCGATCGACGCCGCCGAGGCGCTCGCGCGCGAGGGCATCGAGTGCCGGCTGCTCAACATGGCGACGCTGCGCCCCCTCGATGAGGAAGCCATCGTGCGCGCCGCGCGCGAGACGGGCGCCATCGTCACCGCCGAAGAGCACCAGACAAGCACCGGCATGGCCGCGCTCGTCAGCCACGTGTTAGCCTTAAGGCAGCCCGGCCCGATGGGCTGCGTCGGCATGAAGGACCGCTACGCCGAATCGGGGCGCTGGGACGAGCTGATGCAGAAGTACGGCTTGACCGCAGAAGCGATCGCCGCCGAAGTGAAGGCCGTCCTCGCGCGCAAGAAGGACGCGGGCGCCGACGGCAGAGGGAAGTAGATGGCAACGCGGGCGAAGGTCGCTGTTCTGCGCACCAAGCCGGAGACCGTCCTCCAGGACTACGAGCGGCTGCTGGAGCTGGGAGACGCGCGCCAGCACCTCGATCCGTCCGCCGCGACCATCCTCAAGGACAACATCTCCTGGCACTTCCCCTTCCCCTCCGCCAACAGCACGCCCTGGCAGCTCGAGGGCACGATTGTCGGCCTGCGTCACATGGGCTACAACGAACTCGTTTGCGTGCAGAACAAGACCGTCGTCACGAACGCCTTCAAGGGCGAGGACCTCAACCACTACGTGCCGGTCTTCCGCCAGCACGGCATTCCCGTGAAGTTCAACTTCCGGAAGGAAGACATGCAGTGGGAGGTCTTCCGGCCGAAGCGCAAGATGCTCGTCCTCGACAAGATCTTCCCGGGCGGCATCAAGATCCCGAACTTCTACGAAGGCAAGAACATCGTCCACCTGCCGACGGCGAAGTGCCACATCTACACCACGACCACCGGCGCGATGAAGAACGCATTCGGCGGGCTGCTCAGCACGCACCGCCACTACACGCACTCGCACATCCACGAGACGCTGGTTGATCTCCTCGCGATCCAGAAGGAGATCCACACCGGCATCTTCGCACTCATGGACGGCACCATGGCCGGCAACGGCCCCGGCCCGCGTATCATGGAGCCCGTCGAGAAGAACGTCATCCTCGCGTCCGGAGACCAGACCGCTATCGACGCCGTCTCCGCCAAGATGATGGGCTTCGACCCGATGCAGATCGACTACATCCGCATCGCGCACGAGCAAGGCCTCGGCGTCGGCGACCCGCGCGAGATCGAGGTCGTCGGCGATGACGTCTCGGGCGAGAACTGGCACTTCCGCGTCGGCGGACACCTGCACAGCTTCCTCGGCTGGCTCACCTGGTACGGCCCGACGAAGGTGCTCCAAAAGGTCGTTACGCGCCCGCCCGTTGTCGCGATTCCGATCCTGTTCAGCGAAATCTTTCACGACTACTACCACTGGCCGCTGAAAGAGCGGAAGGTCTACCAGCGCTGGCTCACCGAATCGCAGTGGGGCCGCCTCTTCGCCAAGTACGGCTCGGAAGGCGCCCAGGCCCCGTCGACGGCACCGGCCGCGACCGCAGCGGCGGGAGGATAAGACCCCTTGACAAGTGGCGGGATTTGTTAGAACATACGTTCCGTAGGCACCACTCGTTTAGAGACCCGATTCATGGGTTTATCCGGGTATCGGACGAGGAGCGGCGGTTGATTGACTCTCCGGCCTTTCAGCGGCTTCGCAGAGTAAAACAGCTTGGAACGGGGCATCTTATCTACCACGGAGCGGAGCATACGCGGTTCGGGCACTCCCTGGGAGTAATGGAAGTAGCAACAAAGATGTTCCGGGCCATCAAAGCGGCAAGACCCGAGTTGTTCGCTACCGAGGACGAGTGGGACAAGTACGAGCAGATCGTGCGCCTCATGGCATTGCTGCATGATGTCGGCCATCCTCCCTATTCGCACGCTTCAGAAGAACTCCTACCAGAAGGTGCCGGCGGCAAGCCCCTTAAGCACGAGGATTACACTGCATCGATCATCATGCAATCGGGAATTAAGGATCTCATTGATGACGGCTTTCGCAACCTGGAGATAACGGCCGGTGATGTTGTCAGTTCTTACATGAGGCCATCAACCCTAGATCGTGCAGGAGTGCTCTTGCAGAACATCGTTGCAGGTGAACTCGACGCTGACCGGTTGGACTATCTCACGCGCGATTCGTTATACGCTGGAGTCGGATATGGAAGGTACGACCTAGATAGATTGCTCGACACCATCACAGCAGTAGAAGATGAAGATGGCCTCATTCGCCTAGCGGTTCAAAGTGACGGTAGACATGCGCTAGAAGGGTTTCTTCTAGCAAGGTACTACATGTTTCTGCAAGTCTACTTGCACAGGTATCGGCGATTTTACGATATGGCACTGACCAACACGATAACGTCGCTGCTCAAGGATGCCGGCGGTCGGTACCCTTCGCCGGAGGATTGGCAGACCTTTCTCGCAATGGACGACGTGTGGATCGACTCGCGCGCTCGAGAGCTCGTTGGGGCAGCGCACCCTTGGGCGACCTCCTTGTACCAACGGAAACACTGGAAATGCATCGCCGAACATGTTCGAGGAACGCTAGATAGAAACGAGCCGGCAATTGAGTCTGCCGAGTGGATGGAAGCAGTTCGCGAAGTGCAGAAGAATTTTGGCGATGAAAATGTTGCAGTGGACTACGCGCACGGGAAGAACTTCCAGGCGACGGAGCCGGGCCCATACATAGGCGGGTCGGCGACAAAGGAAGATGAGGCCGAAGGACCCAGGATCTTGTTGCTAACAAGTGATGGACAGGCAGACAGAGTCGAGAACGTTTCGGGAATAGTCCGAGAACTGAGTAGGGACCAAATTAGGATAAGGCGTTTATACGCTAGACCAGAACTCAAAGAGGCCGTATCATTAGAGTTGGCGGCGGCTCTCGCGAGGAGGGGGTGACTGAAATGCAGGAGAATCTGCTCCTTCATATGCTGGGCAGCTTTCCTGACATACCTGGCAAGAAGGTCTTCCAAAAGCTTTGTTACTTTCTCCAGGAAGGCGAAGGTGGCCGTCTCGGCGTTCGGTTCAGGATGAAGCACTATGGACCATTCTCTGAAGAATTGGATGCTGCCCTGGACGATCTAAAAGAACGGCAGCTCATCACAATCAGCGGTTCGCGGGAGGATGGATATCAAATTGCCCTTCGGCCGGACGCCAAGGTAGGCGCCGTCAAGGCGGAGGACGAGGCCGCCGTGACGAGGCTAAAAGAGAGGCTCGGTGGACAGCTAAGTCACGGGCTGACACTGGAGCTCCTTGGCACTTTACACATCCTTGCCGGTGAACAGCCGTACGACGGATCAGCTGGAGCCAAGGATCGCCTGGTTGAACAAGTCCGGGCCTGGAAGGGTAAGAAGTTTGACGACGGCTTCATCCGGGTCAGTATTGAGCGCCTTGAAACGATTGGGTACTTGACGCCCTCATAGCGACCCCTTTCGTTCCCCACGCGAGCGTTCGTCCCTCCGTGCACCCCGTTATATGATGACGGCGTGAACCTGCACGCGCTGCGCAACCGGCTGCTTATTTCGCTGCTCCTGGGCCTCGTCGTATTCGCCGGGCTCTCGATCTACGCCGACCTCCACGACGTGCTCCACAGCCTCGGCAGCTTCAACTGGGCGCTGCTGCCGCTCATCCTCTTCCTCACCTCGATGAACTACGTCCTCCGCTTCGTGAAGTGGGAGTACTACCTGCGCAAGATCGGCGTGCGCGGGCTCTCGAAGCGCAACAGCTTCCTCGTCTTCTTCTCCGGCCTCGGCATGGTGATCACGCCCGGCAAGCTGGGCGAGTGGCTCAAGAGCTACCTCCTGCGCGAGGTGCACGGCACGCCCATCGCCCGCAGCGCGCCGATCCTCATCGCGGAGCGGCTCACGGACACCATCGCGCTGCTGATCATCGCGGCGGCGGGCGTGTTCGTCTTTGGCAACCTGTGGCAGGTCTTCGTCGTGGCGGCGGTCGGCATCGCCGTCATCCTCGGTATCGTCTGGCACCGCCCGACGGCGCATCGATTCCTGGAGCTCGGCAAGCGGCTGCCGGTCGCGCGCCGGTTCGCCTCCCAGTTCGAAGACTTCTACGACTCCAGCTACGCCCTCCTCTCGCCGCGCGCAACGATCGAGATGGGCGTGCTCAGCACACTCTCCTGGTTCTTCGAAGTGCTTGGCTTCTACTTCACGATCGTCGGCCTCGGCGCCGGCCACAGCGGCACGTTGCTGTTGCACGCCGCATTCATCTTGCCGATCGCGACGATCGCCAGCGCCGTCTCGTTCGCGCCCGGCGGCCTCGGTGTGGCGGAGGGCAGCATCCAGGCGCTCTCGCAAACGCTGCTCAAGCTGAGCAAGAGCAAGGCGGCCGTCGCGACGCTGATCATCCGCTTCGGCACGTTGTGGTTCGGCGTCATCGTGGGGCTCATCGCCTTCGGCATCCTGAACCGGCAGCTCACCGCCCGGACCGCCCAGTCTCCGAGCCCCGTCCTCGCAACGGGCGAAACGCTCCCCGAAGCGCCACCGTAGGCTGATCATGGCAACACCGAGCTCCATCGATCGCGTCCTCGGCTTCCGCACCGACCTCGCGTCGCGCGCCGCGGCGCTCTCCTTTACGTCAAACCTGGTGCTGATGGTGATGAAGTTCGTCGTCGGCATCATGACCGGCAGTATCGCGGTGCTGTCCGACGCCATCGACAGCGCCGAAGACGTGATCGCGTCGCTGTTCGCTTTCGTCAGCATCCAGCTCGCGAACCAGCCTGCCGACGAGGAGCACCCGTACGGCCACGGCAAGGCCGAAAGCCTGGCCGCCGCGGCACAGGCGCTCCTCATCGCCGGCGGCGCCGGTTACATCATCGCTCGGGCGATCCAGCGCCTGATGGAGCACCACGTCCAGATCGATACGACGCCCGGGCTCATCGCGCTGGGCGTGACCGCTGTCGTGAACGTGGGCGTCGTCGCCTACGTAGGCCGCGCCGCGCGCGTGACGGGCTCCGTCGCGCTCAGGGCCGACACGCGCCACCTCTGGACCAACGTCGTCCAGGCGATCACGATCATCATCGCGCTCAGTCTCGTCGCGATCACCGGCCACTCCTTCTTCGATCCGATCGTGGCGCTGATGCTCGCCGTGTATCTCATCTGGACCGCGGCTCAGGTGTTCCTCACCTCGCTGTCGGAGATCATGGATGTCCGGCTGCCGAAGAACGAGCAGGAGCTCATCGAGACGTGTTTGCGCGAGTACCGCGCCCGAGATGTGCGCGGCTACCATCATCTGCGCACGCGCAAGGCTGGCCGCCAGCGCTATATCGACTTCCATCTCATGGTGAGGCCCGACGAGACTGTGGAGGCAGCCCACACGCTCTGCGACGAGCTCGAGGAGACGATCAAGTCCAAGCTCGAAGGCGCCGTCGTCACCATTCACCTCGAGCCGGACGACGGTCGCTATCGCGGCCCGTGGCACGACGAAGCGATGGAGATGGGCGGGGAGAGCTAGCGGCAAAATCCGCCGCCACCGGCTTGACGCGAGCTAGTCGACAACCACGTTCTCTTCCGTCACGATCGCGAAGACCTTGCTGTGATCGACGAAGTTGCGCTCGTCCTCGCGGGCCGCCTCCACCTCCGGCGAGCGCATCGCCTGCCGCATCGATTCCACGTCGTCGAACCAGAGCTCAGCCGCGCCGTCGTACGCCGGCGCCGTGTCGCGATCGTACAGCTCCGCCAACACGTGGCATTGCACGTAGCGCCGCACGCCGGGGATGGCGCCCGCAATCGGCGCGTGCACCTCACGCCAGTAGCGCTGGAACTCCTCGACCGGCATGCCGGC
>JBGQHA010000149.1:0-6701 GCA_041497735.1 Dehalococcoidia bacterium
AGGCGACGGGACGGTGAACGAGGTCGCGAATGGCCTGGCCGGCTCGGCGACGGCGCTCGCCGCCGTCCGCGGCGGCACGGCGAACGTCTGGGCGAAGGAGATCGGCGTTCCGAAGCAGCCGGAGCGCGCTCTGCAGCTCCTGGCCACCGGCGAAACGAAGACGGTCGACCTCGGGCGCGCAGGCGAGCGCTACTTTCTCATGATGGCTGGCGCCGGGTACGACGCGGCGATCGTACGCGACCTGGAGCAGGCCGGGCGACTGAAGCAGCGCGCCGGCGCGGCGTCATACATCATCACGGGCTTCCGGCACGCGCTGCGCTATCGCGCGGTCGACGCGGAGCTCGTCGCGGACGGCGAGGCCCTTTCGTGCAGGCTCTACTGGCTCATGCTGGGCAACACGCGAAGCTACGGCGGCGTGCTCAACCTCGCGCACATGGCGAAGGCGGACGACGGCAAGCTCGAGCTGCTCGTGTTGAGTCGCGGTGGGATCTTGCGGTTCGCATGGCTGATGCTCTTCGTGCTGCTGAAGCGGCACCACCGCCGCCGGGATGTCCTCTACCGATCCGTGTCGACGCTGGACGTGCGAACAGCAGGCCTGCCCGTGCAGATCGACGGCGAGTACCTGGGCGAGACGCCGGTGAGCTTCTCGATCGCGCCGGCTGCGCTGCGCGTGATCGTGCCGCGCGGCTTGCGCAGCCCGCTCTTCTCAGGTGGCTAAAGGTTTGGCGGCGGTCCTAGGCGGCACCCTCCCGCGCGACCACCAGGATCTCGATGTGGACGTTGTCCTGCACCGTGACGATCTGGTTGTTGGGCGGCGGGATATCGAAGTCGGCCCACGTGAAGTCGGTCGTGCCGTGGATCTGCAGCGTCGTGCCGTCGAAGTTCGCTTCGATCTGGAACGTCATCGGGCCTGTTACGCCACGGATCGTCGCGGTGCCGGCAACGGTTTGCGTGACGGTGTCGCCGGGGGCATAGCTAGCCGGCAGCGTGATGCTATCGACAGTGAACGTCGCCACGGGATCGGTGTTGAACAAGTTCTGGCGGATGTAGTTGTCGCGCCGGTTTTGATCGCTCGCGAGCGTGCTGAGATCGACCGAGATCGTCGACGAGCCGTCGAGGTGGATAGCGCCGGTGATGGCGGTCGTGCTGCCGACGGCGTCGCTCTCACTTGGCAGGTTCGCGAGCTTCTCGCGCACCGTATACGTCAGCTTCGAGTCGTTCGACACGACGGTGAACGTCTTGCCCGCGACGTCGGCCGCCGTGAGCGTCTGGTTCGAGGCGCCCGGCGTCACCGTGATCTGGGACAGCGACAGCTTGCCGCTCGCCGAATCGCCCACGCCGGCAAGGCCGAAACCGATCGCGAGCGCGGCGACGGCGCTGATCGGCGCGCCGGCGAGCTGCCATCGATTCGGCAGCGAGACCATGGAGGTGAGCGGCGGGATCGGGATCGCGATGGCGAACGCAATGATCTCGAGCGGCAGCATGAACTTGAACGCCCCGTTGAGGAGCTGCTCGCTGACGGCCGCGAAGATGACCGCGGCAACGAGGGCAGCGCCCGCCGCTCCGAGGTAGACCGGCAGCCGGTTGCGCCGCGATTCGAGCGCGGCCCAGAGCACACCTGCGGCGATGCCGAACGCCAGCGTCGCGATGGCGACGGTGCCGCTGTTGTAGACGGCGTCATCGGGCGAGTGGAGCGGCAGCGAGACGAGCGCTGTAACGATAGCGGCCAGCCCGCCGGCAACGAGGCTATTGAGCCACTTCATGATGCATGTCCTCCGCGCAGCCGTGTTACGTCACAATTGTAGCGGCGCGTCCCGCCGGGGTTGTTGCGAGAGCGTGACGCGCCTTCCCTTGTCACCCCGAGCACAGCGAGGGGTCTGATCTTTTCAGCACGACCGCACGATCTCGAGAGATCAGATTCCTCGCGGAGTTTATCCTGAGCGCAGCCGAACGGCTCGGTATGACAGGCTACCTTGGGATCTTTCCCAACCTGGCAGGAAGACCTGCGACTACGCCAAGTCGAGGACGAGCGCAATCTCCTCCGCATGGTGCCCGGGTCCGACGAAGCGAAAGCCAAGCTTCTCATACAGGGCGCGCGCCGCTGCGCTGTCCTCCCCGAGCTCAACTTCGAGGACGAGCTTGCGGTACCCACGCTGGCGCGCGTCTTCTTCGCCAGCGGCCATGAGCGACGTGGCGACGCCGCGCCTTCGCTGCGCCTGCACGACGTGCAGTCGAGCGACGTTCGCCGACACGATGCCGTCGGCGTAGCCGGCGTCGATGCCGCGAAGCGCGAGGCCAACGGTTCCGACGACGCTTCCACCCGCCTCGGCCAGATACAGCACTCGATCGCCCGCAGCGAATTCGGCCAGCTCCTTGGCTGCACGCGCACGCATACCGGCGGCCGCGCCGTCGTAGCCGTCCGCTTCATATATCAGCGGTATCTTCGGCCAGTCTGCGGCACCCCCTCGGTAGACGAGGACATCGTTCATGGTTCGGCGATCTTTCCGCCTTGCACGTGGAAGACCTGCGCGTTCTTCGGAATGCCTTCGACGAGTCGGTCCGCATCCGCAGACGTGATGAGCAGCTGGTCCCAGCCGCCGAGCGATTCAAGCACGGCGCGTCGGCGCTGCTCGTCCAGCTCCGACATGACATCGTCCAGCAGCACAACGGGCAGGTCACCCTTCCGCTCCGCCATGTAGCGCGCCTCGGCGAGACGCAGCGCGAGCGCGGCCGTGCGCTGCTGCCCGCGCGATGCGAACGCGGCGGCCGAGACGCCGTTCAGCGTGAACGACAGATCGTCGCGGTGCGGGCCGGTGAGCGTGAGTCCGGCGCCGATCTCGCGCGACCGGCGTGATTCCAACTCAGCGCGTATGGCCCCGGAGAGCGCCTTCCATTGCTTCTGCACGCGCTTCCCGTTCCAGCCATCGAGCCGGGGCTGGTACGCGATCTCCAGCTTTTCCTTCTCGTCGCTCACGCGCGCGTGCTCCTGGCGCGCAGTCTTCGCCAGCGCATCGACGGCGACAGCGCGTTCGCGCATGAGCAGCGCCCCGTCCTTGGCGAGCTCATCGTCCCAGAACGCGAGCTCATCTTCGCCCGCGGCGCCCTCCTGGATGCGGCGCAAGAGCGCGTTACGTTGCGTGATCACCTTTGTGTAGCGCTGCAGCGCCTGCGCGTAGGCGCGGTCGAGCTGAGAGAGCGTGGTATCGAGATAGCGGCGGCGCTCGGCGGGGGGGCCGCTGATCAGATCGAGGTCGTGCGTGCTGAAGAGCACAGCCGTGAGCTGGCCGACGAAATCGATGCCGCGCTTCGCGACGCCGTTGACGCGCAGGCGTTTCGAAGCCATCACGCGCCCGTCTTTCGTGCGGCCCTCGCGCGCGGCGATGATCGCTTCGAGCGCGAGGGGGCCGTCGTTGCGCTCGACCTGCGCGACGATGCGCGCGACGGGCTGCTTGTGATCGAGCGCGGCCCAGTCGATCAGCTCGCCGTCGCTGCCGGCGCGATCGGAGCGCGCGGTGGCGAGGAGGAAGACGGCTTCGAGAAGGTTGCTCTTGCCCTGCGCGTTATCGCCGAGGAGCAGCGCCGGCCCATGCGGCAGATCGAGCTCTTGTCGCGCGTAGTTGCGGTAATGGGTGAGCGAGAAGTGACGGATCCACATGCCGGCGCCTCACTCTAGCGCCGGCTCTCCCGTTCGACAAAGCGCAGACGCAGCCGCTGCGCGTCGGGCCGCGATTCTTCGATCAGCGCTTGCTGGCCGGTCGACGCCTGCAGCCCCTCGACGATCTGACGAGCACTGACCGGCTGGCGCAACGTCACGCGGATCGACGCCTCATCGTTCTTGAAGGCCACCACCGAGGCGCTCTCCGTAGCCGGCAAGCCGTTCAGCGCGCGGACGGCGTCCATCAAGCCCTGGAAGCCAGGCACCGCAGCCAGCGTGATCGTCACCCCCTGGCCGGCAGGTTCGAACTGTGGCTCCCCGGGAGGCGCGTAGCGCGGCTGTTCCTGAGGCGCGTAATGAGGCTCTTCGCGAAGGCCATATGACGCCTCACGGGATGGCTCACGCGCGAGCGCCCCGGCCTGCTGCCCCATCGAGCGGCCGAGATCGCCGAGGCGAGTTTGCAAGCGACCAGCGACGGAGGCCAGCGCCGAGGCTTCGTTCGATAGGCGGCGCGCCTCGACACCGAGGTGGTCGAGCGCCTCCTCGAAGCGCTGCAGCACATCACCGAGAGAGCGCTTGAGGTCGGCAAGCTCTTCCGGCATCGACTCGAACTGCGCGAGGACGCGCTCGAGGTTGCGGGTGGACTGGGGCGTCCTGATCGGTTCTACCATGGCCGGCTGCTCGCTTGCGGGCTCGCCGTGCTCCTCGCGTCCCGGCGAAGCGACAGGCTCTCGTGCCGCCTCGCGCTCCGGAGATGGCTCCTGGCGCGGAGGCTTACCGGCACCAAGAAAGCCCCGCAGGATGCCGCCCAGCAGGCCTCCTGATCGGCGCCCGGTGCGAGAGTGTTCTGGCTCATGTGGTGGTTGGGATCCCATCGTATTGTCATGGCGGAAGGCGCCCGGCGAAGGCGCCACAGGAGTATCGGCAGCTTCGGGGAGCGGCTGTACCGGAAGTATAGCAACCAGCGAGCGAGGGCTCTGGAGCTGGTTCCCGAGGCCCCTCTTGGAGGTAGAATCGACCACGATGGTTGAAGTCAGGCTCCCCTACGGCGATAGCGCGGTCTCGGCGCGACTACCCGATCGCGCGCAGATCGTGCGCGGCGGCGCGGAGCGCGGGCAGCGCCTCGAGCCGGTGACGGATCAGGCCGCTGCGGTGCGCGACGCGATCGCCCATCCGCTCGGCTTGCCACGCATCCGGGAGTTGGTGCAGCCAGGCGGGCGCGTGCTGATCGCGTTCGACGATCCGACGGTGCCGTCGTTCGGCCCGGTGCGCAAGCTCGCGATCGAGGCGGTGCTCGAAGAGCTCTCCCATGTAGGCGTACCGGATGAGCGCGTGCAGCTTGTCTGCGCGAATGCGCTGCACCGCAAGTGGACGCGCGAGGAGCTGGCGCGCGTGATCGGCGACGATCTCGTGCGCCGCTTCGGCGATCGCCTCTCGTGCCACGACGCGGAAGACGCCGAAAACCTCGTCCACCTCGGGACGACCGCGAGCGGCTACGACGTGGAGATCCACAAGAGCGTCGTCGAGAGCGATCTGACGGTCTACGTAAACGCGCAGTGCCACATGGGATTCGGCGGCGGCTGGAAGTCGGTCGCCGTCGGCCTGTCGACGTGGCGGTCGATCCGTTGGACGCACACGCCGGACGGCATGTCGATGTCGGTGCGCAAGAACAAGATGCACGAGGTGTTCAACGAGCAGGGCGAGTTCCTGGAGCGCACGCTCGGCAAGCGCATCTTCAAGATCGAGACCGTCCTTGCCGACGCGACGAAGATCGGGCGCATCTGGGCCGGTGGCGTGCGCGAGACACGCGCGGCGGCGCTCGAAGTGCTCGAGCTACGCCATCCGCCGCGGCGCAGTGCAGCGACGGAGCCGGCCGACGTCGTGATCTACGGCATCCCGGCGTGGAGTCCGTACGCCACATTCGCGAAGATGAACCCGATCCTGACGCTAATCTCATCGGGCATGGGCTACCTGGGCGGCTACATCGAGGCGCTCGGCAAGCTCGGCTGCTCGGTCATCGTGACGACGCCGTGCCCGGACGAGTGGGACAGCGAGCACCATCCGGCGTACCGCGAGGTGTGGGATCGCGTGCTGCCGGAGACGCATGATCCGTACGAGATCACCGATCGCTTTGGCGAGGAGTTTGCGACGCGCGCGGACTATATCGAGCAGTACCGCAACGGCTACGCGTTCCATCCCGTGCACGCGATCCTGGCGACGCATCCGCTGAAGCGGCTGAAGCACGCCGCGCGCGTCTTCGTCGCGGGCGCGCAGGACCCGCAAGTGCCGGAGCGGGTCGGGTTCATCCCAGTGCCAACCGTCGAAGACGCGATCACGGAGGCGGAGCGCATCCACGGCAGCGATTGCACGATCGCGGTCGTGCCGAACGCGATGGGGTGATTCAAGGGCGACCACATTGGGTCGCCCCTGCACGGTCTCAATCCCCGAGTTTGCGGATCCGCTCCATCGTGCGGAGGAAGCCGTCGACGGTCTCTCCGTCCGGCGAGAAGGTCGGGTCGAAGCACATCTCACTCGCTCCGAGCGCCTTGACCGCCGCGATGTCTCCCTTGATCTGATCGGGTGACCCGGATCCCAGCATGCGATCTGCGCCCATCGGCTTCTCGGTGAGCGTAAAGTTCGCGCGGAAGATGACGTCGATCTCGTCCGGATTGCGGCCGGCCTCTTTCGCCATCGACCGGATCTGCTCCAGCATGTTGCGGACGACATCGATGTTGGGCAAGCCGACTGGATGCCAGCCGTTCGCGTGCTTCGCGACGCGGCGCAGCGCGCTGGGCGAGAAGGCGGCGAGATAGATCGGCGGGTGTGGCTTCTGCGCCGGCTTGAGCTCGATAATCGACTTGGGGATGTTGAAGAACGTGCCGTGGAACTCGACCGGGTCCGGCCCCCAGATCGCTTTCAGCGCCTGGAGAAACTCGTCTGCGCGGCGTCCGCGGCCCTTCATCGACGCGTTCATCGCGTCGTGCTCGTCCTTCGACCAGCCCTGGCCGAAGCCAACGCGCAGCCGGCCTCCGGACAGCACATCGAT
>JBGQHA010000150.1:0-6619 GCA_041497735.1 Dehalococcoidia bacterium
AAACGGTGGCGCGCCTGTCAGGTCGGCGTCGCCGATGCCGGTTAGGCGCTGGATGCGATACGGGATGGGACGGCTCGGATCGACGAGCGAGCGGAACGTTTCGAATCTGCCATCCAAATCGAAACGATAAGCGCCGACCTCAATGATGGCGTCGCGGTTGGGGTCGAGGCCGGTCGTCTCAAGATCGAGGGCGACGTAGGTGCGGGGCATCATGCCTCTCCAGGTTGCGCGTATTCTAACATCCGCCCAACCTCTAGAACAAATGGACGGTTACGCCGGCGCTTCGGCGGGCTCGCCCATGCTTGTTTCTGTGAAGCGAGTGAGGTTGCCGTCAAGCAGGCCGTGAGCGGCGTGGAAGCGGGCGGCGTGCAGTTCCGCCAGCACTTCGTCTTGCGTCTCGCACTGGTTATCCAGCACCGCGCAGAAGACGCCGATGCCCTGCGTGGAGTGGGCGTCGCTGCCACCGGTCCCGGGCTTGCCGAGCGTCTTCGCGACCCGCAGCGCGAAGAGGTTCTCACGCAGCGTGTTCGCGCCGTTCAGCACCTCGACGGCGTTAACGAGCTGAAAGACGGGCAGCTTTGCGGCCGCCTCCTCGGGCGTGAGCGTGAACGGCTCCTTGCCCTGCCTGCGAAAGTAGACCGGGTCGAACCAGTGGCGAAACGGGTGCGCCACGATGAGAAACGCGCCCTGCTCGTCGGCGACGCGGCGCAGCGTCGTGAGCTGCCTGATGCCACCGACGTATTCCTTCAGCCCGAGGCAGAGAATGTGCCCCATGTCGGTCGAGACTTCCATGCCGTTGCAGACAACGAGATCGCTGTGGTCGCTACGATACTGCGCCAGCGTGTGGCGGTCCCAGAGACGATCGTGCTCGCTGATGTGCACCGCGGTCAGGCCGCGCCGCGTCGCCTCCGACGCGAGGTCTTCCGGGTTGAGACCGCTGTCCGACGCACCGCGTGTCGTGTGCAGGTGCATATCGATAATGATCTTGGGCATCGCGGGTAGTATACCAGCGCCCTTCGTCAGCTCTTCGCGTTGGCGGCCAGCGAGAGATAGGGCATCGCCCAGCCGAACGTCGCGACGAAGGCAAGTCCGCAGACCAATAGCGGCAGCCGCCAGCGCGGCACCGCGATACCGATCGGCGTGACCGCAATCGCCGCGGTGGCGATGATGAACGCGGTAAAGACCTCGTTCGGACTGCCGAGCCCGCCCGCCGGCCGCTTGTCCTCCATGGTGGAGAGCATGATGCCGAGAAGGATGCCGATCGCGGTAAAGCTCAGCAGCGCGAAGACGTGGATGATGATCGACGCCGCGATCAGTGACGTGCCCTCCGGCACGAGGCGCCGCACGAGGTCGCTCGAGAGGCGTGCACGCAGCATGGCGATGGCGACGGCGGGCGTGGCGAGCAGCGCTAGGGCATAGCCGCAGACGAAGCCGGCCATGACCTCTCCCACGCTAGGGGAGCTCCTCGATCGCGATTGCCTCCTCCGCAGGCAGCGTCCGCGCCTCGCTCGTTCGCATGCCGAGCGCTTCGAGCGCGACCTGCAAGGGCTCGATTGGCTGCCCGGGCTCCAGCAGGAAGAAGACGGCAGGGCCGCTTCCGCACAGATGCGGTCCGCCGGCGGACGGCAGCTCGTCCAGCCGCTGCGCGTACGCCGCGTCGACCCGCGCGATCGCCTGCTCGAACGCGTTGTACAGCGCGCGAGGGGAGATCGGCTTGCCGTCACGCAGGTGCGCGGCGAGAAGTCCTGTCCGCGAGCCATCCGTGAAGTCCTTCGGTCGCAGCGCCGCGTACATGCGCGCGGTCTTGTCGCTTGACGCGGGCCGATCCGGCCAGGCGAGCAGGAGGCGCTGCAGCGGGACGTCCGGCAGCGCGTCGAGCTTCTCGCCCCGGCCGGACGCGAGCGCCGTCCCGCCGTGCAGGAAGAACGGCACGTCGCTGCCGAGCTCGCCGGCGATCGCCATGAGCTTGGTGTCATCGATATCGAGTTGCCAGAGCGCGTTCAGTCCGCGCAGCACGGCAGCCGCGTCGCTGCTGCCGCCACCGAGGCCTGCCGCTAGGGGGATGTGCTTCTCAAGATCGATGTGGACGCCGCGCGCACGATCGCGTCGCAGCAGCGTCGCGGCCCGATGGGCCAGGTTCCACTCGAGCGGCTGGCCGGCAAGCGCGCCCGCGTTGCCGATGAGCGACAGCGAGACGTCATCGGCCGGCGTGAGCGTAACAACGTCGGAAAGGTCGATCGTCTGGAGGATCGTTCGGACTTCGTGGTAGCCGTCGTCGCGCTTGCCGAGGACCTCGAGCGTCCAGTTGGTCTTCGCCGGCGCCCGCACGCGCAGCGCCGTCATCGCTCGCCCTCCGGCCGCCCGCGCGCGTTCCACGCCCGCGCGAGCGCCGCCCAGGCGTCGAGAGGTAGGTCCTGCGCGCGTAGCGTCCGCTCGATGCGCGCGGCAGCGAGCAGCTCGGAAGCGAGCGCCGGCTCGATGCGGAGGCCGTTGGCGAGCGCGTTGCGGATCTGCTTGCGCTTCGTCGAGAAGGCCGCGCGCACGACGCGAAAGAACGCCTCGCGATCGGAAACGTTGGCGCGTAGGGTTGGTGGGACATCGATCCGCACGACGGCAGACGAGACCTTGGGCGGCGGATGAAACGCGCGCGGCGGCACGCGAAAGAGCAGCGTCGGCTCGCCGTAGAGCTGTACGGAGATGCCGAGCAGCGTGTGCTTCCCCGGCGCGGCGACGATGCTCTCCGCCACCTCCGCCTGCACCATCACGATGAGCCGCGTTGGCGGCGGCACGGCCTCGAGGAAGTGGCGCACGATCGGCTGTGCCGCGTAGTAGGGCAGGTTGCCCACGAGCGTGTACGGCGGCGCGCGGCGGGCCTGCGACAGCGCTTGGTTTGGGTCCACGTCGAGTGCGTCCGCCTCGATCACGGTGACGTTGCTGCCCGCGAAGCGCTGTCGCAAGCGCTCTGCGAGCGCCGCGTCGAGCTCGATCGCTACGACGCGGCCCGCGCGCGCCGCCAGCTCCGCCGTCAGCCCGCCGAGGCCGGCGCCGATCTCGATGACGGTGTCGTTCGGTGAAAGCTCGGCGGCGTCGGCGATGCGCCGGAGCGTGCGTTCGCTGGTGAGGAAGTGCTGCCCCAACGACTTGCGCGCGCGCAGGCCGGCCTCGCGCAGCTCACGCGGGGCCGGGGACCGGCGTGAGCTGCGCTTGCGCGTTCGGCTGGAGCGTGTGGCTGTCAAGACACAGAAAGTCTAGCAACTGGGCGGCCGGATCAGGCGTAGAGATGAAGACGCGCCTACGGGCAGTTCGGCCAGGCGCTCGTGCCGTGAGACGTGTAGATCGAGTACGCGGCAGCGATGTTCGTCGCCGGGTCGCGCAGGTTAGCGCCGTAGTCTTCCCAAATCTGGAAGAGCCCCACGTATCCCTGGGGGTTGTACGCGTCGGGGTTGCCGCCCGATTCGCACGCGATGACCGCCAGCGCCCAGTTGCAGTCCCAGTCGTAAGAGCAGACCATGTCGCGCCACTGGCCTGACGACTCGTGAGCGGCCACCGGCGGCGCGGGCGCCGTGGAGTAGTAGACGACCGTATCGACGGTGGGAGGGTCGTCCCACTCCGACGCGAGCTGGCGCGACACCTGCGTGCCGTCTTCTGAGATCACCTTGTACTGCCGGTAGTGGACGCCGTCCTGGCCGGCCACGGCGTGCTGCGTGCCGTGCGGCAACGTTGGGTCCGGCTGATAGACGACGTAGCTCTGGATGCGCTCCGTCTCCAGGTCTTGCTGCTCCGTGATGCCGATCACGTGGACGGCGAGCCCGGCGCTCACGACCGTCTCCGCCGGCGGATCGAGGCGGTAGTCGGCGGGTAGGGCGACTCCGCTGCCGGCGAGCGCGTCGCCGACGGTAGACGCGAGGGTGTAGACGGTGCTCCTGCCCTCAGGCAGCGTGACGACCAGCTCGCGCGCGTGGTCGATGTGCACGTCCATACCGGCCGTAAGCGGCGTATCGAGCGAAGGCTCCACCTCGTCGCCGGCACCGAGCCGCACGCCGGCATCGCGCAGCGCCACCGCCAGCGTGGCGCTGCTAGAACGCAAGCTGAGCTGCTGTCCGTTCTCGACAACGGTGAACGGAACCGCGCGGCGCACGGCGATCGTCAGAGGTTGATCGGCGTGTGCAGACGTCGAAACAAGCGACGCCGCCGTCGCGACGAACTCACCGTCGCGCACCACGCTGTCGTCCGCGCCGAGCGTGACGCCTGCGCGATCGAGCAGCTCAGCGATCGTGTCTGCCTGGGCGCGCACGGCGTATGAGTTGCCATCGACGGAGAGCACCACGTCGGTGGCGCGGCTGACAACGAGCGCATCGCCGCGGCGATCGACGCGATCGCCGGTGCGCAGCGAGACCCCCGCTTGTTGCACGACGGCATCGCTATCGACGTTGCGGCTGTGGACGGTGATCGTCAGGCCATCGGCGCTGATGTGGAGCGCTCGGAGCGGCACCAGCACCGCCAGCGCCGCGATGAGCACCAGCACCGCGAGCGCGCCGGCGTGCATGCGCGCGCCGCGGCGGAGGATGCGAGAGCGGCGTGTCGATGAGAGGGAGAGGCGACCGCCCGTGGTGGCGGCTTGTTCGCCTGTATGGCTGGGACGTCGGTCGGCCTCCTCAGACCCCGGTCCTTCGGGGTACCGGCCGGCGGCCTCTAGGAACGGCAATCCTATCCGTCGATCCTTTCCCGCGCCGCGCGTCGCGGCGGAAATGCGGCCGTGCACCCGCTGTCGATCTGGTCTGCGAGCTTATCGCCCGCCTGGTTAGCTCCAACCCGGTAACCCTGCGGCACCCGAGGCTCTCTGCTTACCGCTGCTTCCTTCCGGACCTGACGGGGTTCACAGCGCCTCGCCGCGCAGGACCAGGCCTTCAACGCTTCCTGGCGGGGACAGTCCTCACAAAGTCGGACCTCGAGCGGGAGTTCAGCCCCGCTAGAGCGGCTTGCGGGTTACAGGGCACCGCTAGCTCCCCGCCTAGCACGACCGCAGTTAAATGCTAGGCGCAACATCGAACGAGGTCAAGCAAACGGCCTTGACAGCTTATTGGTTTTCATCGGGGAGGTCGTTACGTGCGAGTAGGGGGAATCACGTTGACCTCTTATCAGCAAGCTGCCTATCATGAGTTCGAGGCCCCGCACGCCGCGAATTCTGGGCGGGGCCTGAGCAGGAGCACTCGTTGCTACGTAGCGTCCGCGTGTGGATCGGGGTCGGGATCAGCGTTCTCTTCCTCGGCCTCTTTCTCAAGAGCACGGACTTCGGCGAAATCAAGCGCTCGTTTGAGCAGGCGAACTACTACATCGCGATCGCCTCGTTGCCGGTCTACTTCCTGGGCATTTGGGTGCGCACGGTCCGCTGGCAGTATCTGCTGCGGCCGGTGAAGAAGCTCTCCGTCTGGCGGCTCTACCCGGTCGTGATCATCGGGTTGATGGCGAACAACCTCATCCCGGCGCGCGTCGGCGAGCTCGTCCGTGCATACATCCTGGGAGAGCGCGAGAACGTGAGCAAGGCGGCGTCGCTGGGCACGATCGCGGTCGACCGGCTCTTCGACGGCCTGACGCTCATCCCGATGATGGTGATCCTGGTCGCCTTCGTGGGCGGCGGCGAGCGGTTCAAGATCCCCTTCGGGTATCACATGAACTTGCTCGGTCTCTCGATCGTGATGGCGGTGCTCTTCGGCGTGGCGCTGACGGTCCTGTTCGTGCTCGCCTTCTCGGAGGCCTGGCGCATTCGCACCGACGCGCTGATCATGCGACTGGCGCCCCAGCGCTTCCGCGCGGGGCTCGAAGGGCTGGCGCACTCCTTCTTCGAAGGGCTGCATTCGCTGCGCAGCCCCGTCGACCTCGCTATCGCCTGGATCATGTCGACCGTATCGTGGCTGCTAGAAGCGACGATGTACTACATCGTCGGTCTCGCCTTCCACATTCACGTCGGGTTCCAGTACTACTTGCTCGTGACGGCGGCCGCGAACCTGGCGATCTCGGTCCTCGCCTCGCAGGGCGGCATCGGCCCGTTCGAGCTGGTGACGAAGCAGACCTTCGTTGCGGCGGGCGTCGCGCAGAACGCCGCGAAGGCCTTCGCGATCGCGCTGCACGCGCTCGTGCTGCTGCCGGTGATCATCGTCGGGCTGTACTTCCTCGGCACGATGGGCTTCTCGCTCGGCGAGATCTTCCGCCGTTCGACGTCGAGCGGCCCCGGCGGCCCGACCGACGATCGCCTGCTCGGCGCGCTGCCGAGCGATGAGGGGTAACGCGTGAAGGTCGGCATCATCGGTGGGGGCGTGGCCGGCATGGCGGCCGCCTACCGGCTGATCGAACAGGGCCACCACGTTTCGATCTACGAGGCGAGCCCGTTCATGGGCGGCCTCGTGCGCACGTTCGACGCGGGCGGCGGCAGACTCGAGGCCTTCTACCACCACCTGTTTTCCACCGACACGACCGTCGTCCGGATGATCGAGGACATGGGCCTCGGCGACAAGATGGCCTGGATCGATTCGAAGGTCGGCTTCTATCACGGCGGTAAGCTCTACGACTTCGTCACGCCGGCCGATCTGCTGAAGTTCTCGCCCGTCCCGCTCATCGACCG
>JBGQHA010000151.1:0-6612 GCA_041497735.1 Dehalococcoidia bacterium
CCCTGCCAGGAGCCCGGTAAACGAGTACGCCCCACTGCCGTCTGTCACGGCATCAACATTCATTGGACCGCGCAGTTGGATCGTCCAGCCGGCAAGGCCGGGGTCGCCTGCTTCTCGGTTGCTGCCGTTGCCGTTCAGGTCCTCGAACTTGACGCCGGCAATGGAGCCGACGCCGGTCAAGACCCTCGCAAAGAACACATCGACGTCGTTCGAAGCCGGCGTCACGCCAGCCGGGCTCACTTGCGACGACCAGGCAGCGTATGCGAACTGGCCGTCACAGGCATCGTTGTTCTCGTTGTAGTCGCCGTAGTCGGGCGTGCCACCAAAGTCGAAGGGCGCGAACGTTGCGTCATCCATCCGGTCGTTTGGTGAGACCACCGTCCCGTTGCCGGTGACCTGGGCATGGAAGATCGCCGTTTGCAGGTTGTTCACGGGGTCCCCACGCCGATCATCCCACGTGATCTGCACTCGGTTGCTGGAATCGATGCACGACATCGGGAAGTACTGCGACGTGTTGTCGCCTAGCGTGTTGTCGTTCACGCGAACCGCACCAGCGCAGGCGCCGGTTGTCCCGACGAACGTGCAAGTGGCGATGAAGACATCGCGGTCGCTGAACCCCGCGCGGTCTGAGGCCCAGACGACGTACGCGATGTTCGGGTTCACGCGATCGACGACGACCGACGGCTGCACGAACTCACGGTCAATCCCAACGCCGCTGTACGTGAGGCCGCTCGCCACCGTGACGGCACTGCCGAGCGCGAGTCCAGCGTTACAGCTGTTCGTCGACCGCCTGAGGAGCAAGGCGCCCCCGCCGTCGGTGCCGACGATATACATGCTGCCGTCCGTCCCCGTCGCCATGTGGGAAAGGTCCGTAAAGGGAGAGAGAATGGTCGGGGCGGCCCAGTTCGCGCCTCCGTTCGTAGAGCAGGTCACTTCACCTCGCACGCTGCCGCCGCCGCCTGTCGCCGGGCAATTGATTCCAGAAGTGAAATGGCGCGTGGACGCGTAGATCTGGGGGTTTCCGCCGACCAGGTTCACGCGGTCGATAGCCAAGTGTGGCTGGTCGGGGAAGTCCGTGGTGCCGCTCGCGTAGGAGAACGGCGAGCCAGTGATCCCGCCGAAGGCTTGGCCGCCGTTCGTCGAGACGTGCACCGAATTGGTGCAGTTGTTCGCGGCGCCATCGTCGAAGAAGATTTGCAGGAAGTAGAAGTTTCCTGCAGCATCCGCGACGATGGATGGGTCGCAGCACGGACTTGAGCCGGCGGGCGCTGGCGGGCTCGCCTTAGCCGTGAAGCTGACGCCACCATTGTTCGAAGCGACGAAGCCACTGCCATTGCCAGAGAAATCGTTGAACGTGATGACGATGTTCTGACCGGAGCTCGCCATTGAGATCTCTGATTGCGTGTTGTCTCCAGCTCCGGTGGTGCGTACCGACGCCCCGCTAGCGCCGCCGGCGATTCCGGCCTGCTGCGTTGCCGCGGTCGATGGCGCCTCGCCCTGGCCTTTCGCCTTCGGGTCCGGCAGACCCGCCTTAGCGCCCTGCGTAGAGCCATCACCCGCCGCCGATGTGCCCATCGGGGAGGAGCCCAAGAAACCCATTGTCAAGACAATCGTGACGACAGCTAGCATAGTGAGAAACAGTGATCGGTTCATTATTGACTCCTCCTCTTTGTCTCCTCTCGCGCGGAAAACTGCTTTCAATGCCTCGACAGGGCCGCCTTACGGAGGCCCTGTTAGCATCTGGATTCCTCCCTCGATGTCCTTGAGCTCTTGCATCACTCCAGGGTCGGCGCCTTCTGGAAGGACGCCCTCCAGCGAGAACACGTGGTTTCCCTGCGCGATATAGACGGCGAATCGAAGGAGTAGAGGGACGGCAGTGCTGCTCGGTGTTGCGACCCCCGGTCCGAGCTGCGCCGCTGGCACGCGCCGGTACACTCGCACAGCCCGAAACCCGTCGACGGTGACGGCCCGTTGATCGGACGGCAAGTCGTTTTCTTGTGTGAGGAGCTGATCGAGAAATTGGCTTGAGGCAGCGGCATCGTCGTTGCGCGTGTCGACGACGACCAGGGATGCCCGATTCCTCTCCTCTACGGATTCCGGCTGCTGTGACGGGTAGTTTCGAATCTCAAATGCGTTGGCGTAGGTGGTATCCGGCGGGTGCCAATTCTGCGGGTAACAGAGGCGATAGCCGGCCCCATCGTTAGCGTTCCAACTGGTGTGCAACGGATTGCATGTCGCGGAGGAACCTTCCGTCGCAGTCAATGTCGGCGTCTGAACCAGAGCGACGACGCCGGCGAGCGTCGCGCTCGGCGTGGACAGCACCGTCGCGCTCTTCGAAATCAGCGGTGTTGGAATGGGCTTCGTCGTTCCCCCCTCGCAGCTGCCCAGTCCCAGCGCTGGCAGTAGTACGACCAAGAGCCAGACAGCGGTTGCGCGGCGATTGCCCAACCACTGTAGCCTCAACACAACGTTGCGGATTGTCTCCACCGTCGTCGGCTTACGCCGCGCAAGCATATAACCCTTAAACCAGACTAGACGGGATAGCCACCGGACGCCTCACAGTATATGCGGGCCACGTAAGGTGTCAAGCGATTATTGTCAACCTGCGCGATTCCCATGCACGCTATGTGACAATCGTGTCTGCTCGACGGTTAGCTCACCGCGTTAGCTTGAGAGTGCTGGCCGACCGGAGCTAAGCTGATCCTGCGTGGAGTACTCCTCCGCGTAGGTCCCTGCGTAGCCGCCACTGCGCCGGGGCCTCCTGATTTCTCCGGGTCGCCGCAGTATTCAGCGAGAAAGGTACGAATTGACACTCACAAGGGCTCGTTGATACCATCGCACGACTCCACGTGAGTGCAGACACGCAGCATCCCCAAACGCGACGCCTCGGCCGGACGGAGATTGAGATCACGCCCATCGGTCTGGCCACCTGGCAGTTCTCCGAGGCGCAGAGCATCCAGCGATTCATCTGATCGAAGATCGAGCCGCAGGTGACGGACGAGATCGTCGCCGCAGCCCTGGTCGGCGGTACCAACTGGTTCGATACGGCGGAAGCGTACGGCGGCGGCCGGTCAGAACGCGCTCTCGCTCGCGTCCTGAGCGCGGCAGGCAGAAGGAACCGCGATGTTGTTATCGTGACCAAGTGGCAGCCCGTACTGCGCAGGGCGGGCTCCATCAAAGGCACCATCGGCTAACGACTCAAGAACCCCTCGCCGTTCAGCCGTCCGTGCGGAGTTTGCTCTGGCTATGCGTGCGCCGGTTGGGTATGCGCGTCGCGGCAGACGAGGAGGCGGGTAACGTCAACCTGTTGTGCGATGGCTGCCACCGTGGTTCAATTCGCCGGTGAGCGGGACATCATCGCATAACGCATCGCCGCCTCGCATCGATGAGCATGATCCCGTCTCCCTGGCTGATTACCTTGGCAGCTTCGAGTGGGAACTGCAGGACGTGGCGACCTTTCGGGCGGTCATCGAAGGGGGCCTGAACCTCTGGCGGACCGTCATCGAATACACCCCGAACCCGGCGCAGCGCGGTCGCCTGCTTGAGCTGGGCAGCCCGCCGTTTGACATGACGCTACTTCTGCAGAAGTTCCGGAATTACGATCTGTCGCTCACCGGCTTCGCCTCCGACAGTCGGCCTGAGATCGTGAAGGAGCTAGAGAGTCCGCGCTTCGGCGAGCGCTACACGTTTCGCTGCGCGTGCTTCGATGTCGAGCACGACCCCTTCCCGTACGATGACAACAGCTTCGATGTCGTCAATTGGTGCGAGGTCATCGAGCATCTCACCGAGAACCCGGTCCACACGCTCAGCGAGATTCACCGCGTCCTGAAACCGGAAGGCGAGCTCGTGCTCTCGACGCCGAACGCCTGCCGTTCCGACAGCATCGCCAATTTCCTGTACGGGCTGAACATTTATGACAGATACCATCTCGGCTCGCTGCTCAAGGGCTCGCGCCATAGCCGGGAGTACACGTATCAGGAGCTGCAGGAACTGGTCGAAGGATCGGGCTTCCAGATCGAGCGCATGGAAGACATCGACATTTGCCCGCCGTTCGGCCTGCGCAGGCGCGCCATGCGGGCGGTGATGAACAACGTCGTTTCCCGCATCACGGGTGGGCACTATCGAGATCACTTGTTCGTCCGCGCCCGGAAGACGCAGCGCCCGTTCCGCTGGCACTTCCCGACGAAGCTCTTCGCGGAGCAGCACCTGGCCTATTACCTTGCGCCCACGCGGAACGTCGTGATGGGGGAGAACGACGAGCTTCACACGACCACTGGCTGGGGCGAGCTTGCAACGGGGCCGCAGGGGCGTACGATGCGGCGATCGGAAGATGTGGGCAATGTCTACCTGCTGAGCGAAGGGCGAGAAACGCAGGTCACAGCGACGGTGTCGCGCGGCAAGGGGCAGGCGCAGACCTGGCACAGCAACGCCGGCAAGCTCGTCTGGCTCGGCAAAGCGGACTTCGATGCCCCAGCCGATCGCTGGATCGATGTCGTTGTCCCCCTCTCGAACGAATACGAGCCCGGCAATCCCATCCACGTCCGCTTCGACGCACCGGGCGGCGTGGACGTGCACGCCGTCGCCGTCGGCTAGCTCGCGCGCACGAAACGATTTGATGAACGAGCACGTGCGACCACGTGCTCGTTATCCCGTGTTCAGTTGGGAAGCTGGCCGGGCACTGAGCACGATCGCGGGGCGTTCTTTCATTTTCGAGCACACCAGGATCATCGTTCTTGACCGAGTTCGCGCGCGGCGACACGGGCGTAGCGACCAGCAGCTCTTGAGAGGCCGGCGCGATCAAGTGGCGCAAGGCGTCCGCGTCTCGCTTTGGCAACAGCCACGTGTCAACCGCGTCCTCCGGCAAGACCGCTGACGCACGAGGATAGCAAAGGAGCGCCGTTGGGCGTAGCTGCTGTCGTCGGAGATGCGACCGCCGTGAATTGACACCCGCAAGACCTCGCTGATACCATCGGACGACTCCACATGAGCGCAGACACGCAACATCCGCGATCGCGCCGGCTCGGCCGGACGGAGATTGAGATCACCCCCATCGGTCTGGGGACCTGGCAGTTCTCCGAAGCGCAGAGCATCCACCGATTCATCTGGTCGAAGATCGAGCCGCAGGTGACGGACGAGATCGTCGCCGCAGCACTCGATGGTGGCATCAACTGGTTCGATACGGCGGAGGCGTACGGCGGCGGCCGGTCAGAACGCGCTCTCGCTCGCGCCCTGAGTGCAGCGGGACGACGCAAGGGCGACGTCGTGATCGCGACCAAGTGGCAGCCCGTGCTGCGCAGGGCGGGCTCGATCAAACGCACGATCGAACAGCGGCTCGCTAACCTGTCGCCCTTCGACATCGACCTGCACCAGGTCCACAACCCTGCTTCCTTCTCTTCCGTCGATGCGGAGATGGACGCGATGGCGGACCTGGTGCTGCAGGGCAAGATCCGCGCGGTGGGCGTGAGCAACTTCTCCGCCGCCCGCATGCGGCGCGCGCACGCGGCGCTGGCCCGGCGAGGCATCCCGCTCGCGTCGAACCAGATGAAGTACAGCCTGCTCGACCGCCGCATCGAGCGCAACGGCGTGCTCGGCGCGGCGAAGGAGCTGGGCGTTACGATCATCGCCTACTCGCCGCTTGAAATGGGCCTGCTTACGGGGAAGTTTCACCTTGACCCCGGACTGCTGAAGAGCCGGCCTATCGGCAGGCGATTCTCGCTGCGGCGCAAGATCGAGCGCAGCCGGCCGCTCATCGCGGCGCTAGAACAGATCGCGGGTGAGCACGGCGTGTCGCCGGCCCAGGTCGCCCTCAATTGGCTCGTCAACCTTCATGGGGAAAGCGTCGTCGCGATCCCCGGCGCCAGCAAGCCGGCGCATGCCCAGGAGAGTGCAGGGGCGATGTCCTTCAGCCTGACCCCCGAGGAGCTCTCCCGGCTCAGCGACCTGACCCGAAACTTCCGCTGATCGGAAGGCGCGTCGATGCGACGCGCCGGTCACCATGGCTGCCACCTCCGCATGGCCCGAGTGAGGATCAGGGTTCCCTATAGGTGGAAGCCGCGACGAACGTCAAGCGCCCAGCAGGTTGCGGATCAGTGTTCTCGCCATTTGATAATCGTGTTCGATTGCTCGGTCAGGTTCGAACCAGAGCACCAGGACACCGCATCGCGGACGAAGCATTAGATGGGATGCCAGCACGCCATTTGGGGAGGGTGAGCTCTTGATGACTTCTCAACGGTGCTCGTACTGCGGTCACGAGACGACGGACCTGAGCGACAGAGGTACCTGTCGCGACTGCTTCCAAGCAGGGGAGCGAGTGATCGACTTCATGGAAGCGGTGGCCAAGCGGCTCCACTGTATGGTCCTTGGATGTACCGCAACAAAGCGGTTCGATGTGACCGTGTTGGGTCACATCGTGATGCGCCTGCCCGCCGGAACGAACGTGTATTGCGGTCTGCACGCCCGGCGTATCGCCCGGCTTCTCAAGCGAGACCGGCTGCAGCAAGCCGCCTAAAGGGAACGATCTTCGCGGTACGCAACGATCGCCGCCAGCGATCGTCGGCAACGTTGCTCTGCGTCGTGGCTTTGTCGATATCTTCCGATATCTTGGGACAGACC
>JBGQHA010000152.1:0-6609 GCA_041497735.1 Dehalococcoidia bacterium
GTCGACGTTCTGGCGTACCTTGGAGCCGAGCTTCATGATATTGAAGACGGTGGCGTGCAGGTCCTTGTGCTTCTCCAGATGCTCCGGCTTGAAGTAGTCCCCCCAGATGATGCGCACTTCCTTCTTCACCAGCTCGGCGTGCTCTTCCTTGGTCGTGATGTAGCGCGCCAGCGAGTTGACGTACTTGTCGCGGTCTGCCTTGCTCGGCGGGCCGCCCGGGCCGCCGATCGCCTCCAGCCCCTCGATGAGCTGGTTCATGCGGATGCAGGTGAGCGCGGCGATCTGCGCCAGGTGCGGATCGTAGATGCCGCACGGGATGTCGCAGTGGGCGTGGACCGCCTCCGGCGGGCTGAGCCGGTCGAGGAGACGCAGGGACGAACGGATGATGCGGTTCATGTCTACCTCCATGTGAACGTGGGGACTTCCGACGGTGGCAGTCTAACAGAGGAACGCCGATCCAGGAACTGCCGTCGAGCGCGCCCGATGCGTATGATGGGCCGTGCCCGAAAGGAGGCCCGCCATGCCCGACAGCCCTGTCGATTATGCCATACGCGAGGCGCTCGCGTTCGTCACGCTGAACCGGCCCGAGCGGCTGAACGCCATCAACCGCCAGCTCACCGCCGCGCTGGAGGCCGCCGTCCAGCGCGCCAACCAGGACGACGCGGTCCATGTCATCGTGCTGCGCGGTGCCGGACGCGCCTTCTGCGCCGGCTACGACCTGCAGTCGGCGCCGCGCGCGGAGGTGGCGGCGCAGGAACGGCGCGGCGCGTGGGACCCCGTCGCGGACTTCCGCGGCATGTCCGAGAACGTGCGCTCGTTCATGAGCCTGTGGTACTCCGCGAAGCCCGTGATCGCGCAGGTGCACGGCTGGTGCGTCGGCGGCGGCACGGACCTCGCGTTGTGCTCCGATCTGATCTTCATGGCGGAGGACGCGCGCATCGGTTACCCGCCGTCGCGCATCTGGGGCACGCCGACGACGTGCATGTGGGTGTACCGGCTCGGTCTGGAGCACGCGAAGCGCATCATGCTCACCGGCGAGGCGCTCGATGGCAACGAAGCCGAGCGCATCGGGCTAATCACGAAAGCTGTGCCCGCCGATCGGCTCGCGGATGAAGTCGAGTCGTTCGCGAAGAAGCTGGCGACGACACCGGTGAACCAGCTCGTGATGAACAAGCTGCTCGTCAACCAAGCGTACGAGAACATGGGGCTGCGCACGACGCAGATGCTCGGCACGTTTCTCGACGGCATCGCGCGGCACACGCCGGAGGGCCAGGCGTGGCGCGAGCTGGCCGTGCGCGAAGGCTTCCAGGAAGCCGTGCGCAGGCGGGACGAACCGTGGGGCGACTACAGCGCGCGGGAGCGCTAGCTGATGCGAACCCGGCGGCGTCGAGTGTAAGATATCTCCGCCATGGAGCCGCGCATCCAGTACGCCCGGACCAAGGACGGCGTGAGCATCGCCTACGCCGTCGTCGGCGCAGGGCCACCACTCGTCAGGGTCACGCCAGTACTCTGGAATCATGTCGAGGCGTGGTGGCGGATCGCCCCATATCGGAAGATGGCGGAGCGGCTGGCCGAGACCTATACCTTCATCAATTACGATGCGCGAGGAACAGGTCTCTCCCAGAGAGGAACAGAAGACTTCCGCATGGAAGCTCGACTCTTGGATCTGGAGGCCGTTCTCGCAGCGCTCGATATTGGACGCTGCGCCATGCTCGGCTCCGTCTCGGGCGGCCTGACCGCCGTCGCCTACGCTGTACACCACCCTAACCGCGTCTCCAGACTTGCCCTCGTGAATCCCTTCGCCCGTGGCGCCGAGTACCGCCAGCTGCCGCAGATCCGAGCGAGAGAAAGCACCAGGGCGATGGCTGAAGAGGTCTGGGAGCAATACAGAATGGACATCGCCATGGGCGTGGTCGACTATTCGGACGCAGAGCTGGCTCGCCAGATAGCCGATGTCCTGGCCGAAGCGATGACGCCTGCCACCATTCGCTTGCAAGCCCAGCAAGTGGTGGAGATAGACATTTCCGACCTTCTGTCCAGAGTCAACCTCCCCACGCTCGTCATTGTCGGTCCCAATCGACCGTTCGCTGAGTTGTCCCGCGAGGTAGCGGCGCGCATCCCGGGCGCGCGCGTGACTTCGGTCGGCGATCGGCTTTTCGGGTGGCTATCTGACGCCGCAGTTGGAGCGCTCGAGGCCTTCCTGGCCGAGGACCGGGAGGGCAAACCCGCTCCTGAGCAACTCTCAGGCGGACTGGTCACGATCCTCTTCACCGACATCGTCGGCCACACCGAGATGATGCAGCGCCTCGGCGACGACGCTGGCCGCGTCGTGCTCCGCGAGCATGAGCGCATCACGCGCGAAGCGCTGTCGGCCCACGGCGGGTCGGAAGTGAAGACGGACGGCGACAGCTTCATGGCATCGTTCGCCTCCGTCTCGTCCGCGGTGGAGTGCGCCGTCGCGCTGCAGCGGGCCTTCGCGGGGTACAGCGAGACGACGGGCGAGCCGATCGTCGTCCGGATGGGGCTGAATGTCGGCGAGCCGATCGAAGAAGACGGCGACTTCTTCGGATCAGCGGTCATTCTCGGCGCCCGCATCAAAGATCAGGCCGGCGGCGGCGAGATCCTGGTGCCAGAGGCGGTACGCCATCTGCTGTCCGGCAAGCCGTTCCTGTTCGCAGACCGCGGCGTCGCGGATCTAAAGGGCTTCGAGGACCCGGTGCGGCTCTACGAAGTGCGCTGGCGGGCCGAAGAGTCGCCGGAGGAGACAGGCTCCTGATGCCCGACCCGCAGGTCCAGTACGCGAAGACGAGCGACGGCGTGAACATCGCCTTTACTGTGGCCGGCAGCGGACTGCCGCTGGTGCAGGTGCGTACGTGGACGGCCAGCCATGCGCTGCTGGACTGGCAACTGGAGTACCCGCGCAAGCTCTTCGAGGCGCTCGCGGCGAATCGGACGCTGATCACGTTCGACCGTCGCGGCGCGGGGTTGTCCGACAGAGGTAACACCGAGCTCACACTAGAAACGCTGACACTCGATCTGGAGGCGGTAGTGGACCATCTCGGGCTGGAGCGTTTCGCACTGCTGGGAGCGGCGTTCGGGATGATGGTGAGCACGATCTACGCGCTGCGCCATCCCGAACGAGTCTCGGCGATCATCAGTCTCAACGGAGTGATGAGCGGCCGCGCGTACTGGCAGTCGCCGCGAAACAAAGCGCTGCGGGCGATGCGCGAAGCGGATTTCGACACGTACGTAGAGACGATGGCCGCCATGAGCGGCAACCCACGGATAAACGAGACCTGGCGGGCGTCGATCACGCCGGAAGGTCAGAAGGCGTTCGTAGACGCGAGCGAGACGTTCGACGTAACGGACTTGCTGTCGCGGCTCAACCTGCCGGTGTTGCTCCTGTACCGGATGGATTTTCCTAATGCGCCGGACGAAGGCGGGTTCGCACGAGAGATGGCGACATGCATTCGCGGCGCCCGTCTGGTCGCGTTGTCCTGGGAGCCACGGGAAGCGTACGTGGAGCGCGTGGCGAGCGCAGTTGACGTGTTTCTGAGCGATGCGCCCGCGCAACCCGCGCCGCCGGCCGGCGCGGTCCACACGATCCTCTTCACCGATCTCACCTCCTCTACCGCACTCACCCGGCGCCTCGGTGACGCGCAAGCGCAGGAGCTGGTACGCGCGCACAACGCCATCGTGCGCGAGGCGCTGGCCGCGCAGGGCGGCAGCGAGATCAAACACACCGGCGACGGCATCATGGCATCGTTCCCGACGGCCAGTGGTGCGTTGGAGTGCGCGGTAGCGATCCAGCGCGCCGTAGCGCTGCACAACGAGCCGGACCTGCAGGTACACATAGGGCTGAACGCGGGGGAGCCGGTGGCGGAGGAGCGCGACCTCTTCGGCACCAGCGTACAGCTCGCGAGGCGCATCTGCGATCACGCGACGGCGGGGCAGATCCTGGCGTCGAACGTGGTGCGCGAGCTCGCCGCGGGCAAGGGCTTTCTGTTCGCGGACATCGGCGAGGTGGTGCCGAAAGGCTTCGAGGAGCCGGTGCGCCTCTACGAAGTGCGCTGGCGGGAGGAACACTACCAGCGTTCGTAGTGCACGATGTCCGCGAGCGGCGTGGCGCGAGCTCGCCGTGCGCGAAGGCTCTCAGGAAGCGATGCGCAGGCGGGACGAACCGTGGAGGTTACAGCGCCAGGGAACGATAGGCGAGCTTACGCCGCCTTCTTCGCCCCGGGCCTGACGCGGGTGGAGATCAACAGCACCGGCACGTGCGAATCCCGCACGACGGCCTCGGCGACGCTGCCCAGCACCAGCTTCTGCAGCCCCTGCCTGCCCCGCGTCGCCATCACAACCGCGTCCGCTCCCCACTCGATCGCCGCTCCACGGATTCCGGTCGCGGCATCTCCCCTCTGCACCCGCGTCTTGGCTTTGACACCGGCTTTGCGCAGACGCTTAGCGACGCCGGCCACATAGTCGGCTGCCTCCGGCTCTTCCGCCGAGGCGCTGGGCGTCACCGGCCCCGTGAGCACGTGAAGGACGAGCACCTCCGCGCCGAGCGACTTCGCCAGCTCCGAGGCATGGGGAACGGCCGTGCGCGATCGAGCGCTTCTGTCGATGGGTAGCAGGATCTTTCGGAACATGGGACGCTCCTTTTTGACGGCGGTGTTATCCGTCTGTCCATATATCGCCCGGCATACGCTCGGAGTTGATTAGGGTCTTCCCTAATGCACCAGCTCCGAGAGCCGCGTCCCTGCGATGCCGCGATGCATCGACTCCGTCGATTCCGGGTAACCGAAAGGTGATCACCATCGCGACGACGTGCTCGTCCGGCAGGCCGAGCGTGCGCGCGGCCCCGTCGCGGGATGCCCTGCTCCCAGGTCGGCGGAACGTGAGTACACCTTCGATGTGGTGCTGGTGGCTTAGGGATCGTGGTCTGCCAAGAGTGGATCGCTCCTCACGGCGCAGCCGAATCTCTCCTCTAGGAACGCCAGGATGCGAAACCACGAGTCGGCCGCCGCGAAGGCGTTGCCCTTGGGGTTGCCGCCTGTGAGGTACACCGCGCCGGTTTGAGGGTGACGTCCCTTGGTCACGGTCGCCGGCAGATAGGGCGGTATCCCGAAGACATGGCCCGCCCCCGGGTAGCCCACGTGCTCGTACGGGTAGGGGTGCTTGTGTCTGGTCAGACGCTCCATAGCTACCTCGCTCAGCAAGCTGGACGGCCATATCTGATCGTCCTGAGCGGATATGAGGAGAACCGGCCCGTTAACTCTCTCGACCCGCATAGCAGCCCTTTCCAGAGCGCCCTGATCTTTCATGGCCGCCAGGTAGAAGGGAGCCAGCGCGATAGGGCGGCGCAGAAGCCATTTCCACCCATACGTGATTGCGCTCCGCACTGTGCGTCTGATGGGTAAGTAAGGTACAGGCGCACCTCGGCATGTCCAGGCAGGGGGGTCTCTCAGAAGTTCCGTGAGCTTCGGGCGGATGCCGGCATACACGACACCGCCGGGCACAACGCCAATCACGGCCTTGATCTGAGGGAAGGTAGCGCCCAGCAGGAGTGCGAGCTCGCCTCCCCTCGACGCACCCATGACCGCCGACCCGTCGGAAGCCACGCCCTCCTGGGCCTGTAGCCAGCCGATGGCCGTCTCGAAGTACTCGAGCGGGATGTGGACAAGGTCCTGGGGCAAGCCCTCGATGCCGAAATAGCCGAGGGCAAGGGCAACGTAGCCGTGGGAGGCCAGCAGGGCCGCCGGGCTCTCCCACAGCCCGCCTTCGGAGCCGCCCAGGACGATGATGGCGGGTCGCGGCCCGTCGCTGTGTGGGCGGAACAGCGTGCCCACCAGGCCTTGCTCGCGAACCGGGATGACCCGCACCCCGGGCGCAAGATGGGTTCGTTCGAGCGTCGCCGACGCGACGACCTTACCGCCCACCTCCGCAGTCACAGTGGTCGTGAGGGGCGTCTTCATGAACGAAGGGAGCCCTTTCCTGTCGTCGAGCTGCCCGGCCATCGACCAAAGCAGCCCCATCTGGTCGGTCCCCTGGTAGGTGCCTGATAGCGCCGGCTGGGAGCTCACGTCTACTGCGCCGGTCGCGTCGGTCCGGAAGGAAGCGTAGGATGACCAGTCCCGCTCCACGTCGTCGCGCATGCGTGCCCGCAGAACGACCGTCTGGTTTGGCTCTAGGCCGAGCACCCGGATGCTGACCCGCTCATCGATAAGCGCCTTGGGGGGAGCTACCTCAATCCTCGGGACGGTGGCGACGCGTCCTTCCACAGCCATGGGAAGCTCCTCAAGCAAGCGCCGGTCGGCGAGCACTTCTCGGGACATAGCTTAGCGAGCGATTGCCGGCCTTTCGCCTGCCGATCGGCCCTTCCGCAACGGCCATCCGGCACCGTAAGGCCGGGCCACGGCACTATTGCGGCGCAGCTCAACGGAAGCCTCACCAGCGCTCCTCGTGCACGAGATCCGCGAGCGGCGTGCGCGCGATGCCGCGGTGACGCGATTCCTCCGACCCCGGATAGCCGAAGGTGATCACGATCGCGACGACGTGATCGTCCGGTAGCCCCAGCACGCGCGCGGCGCACTCGCGGTCGTGCATCGCGAC
>JBGQHA010000153.1:0-6601 GCA_041497735.1 Dehalococcoidia bacterium
AGACTGCCACCGTGCGTGTTCACGGGCAACTTCCCACCCTCCGCGTCGATATTCCCTTCCTGAACGAATCCACCTGCCTCACCGAAGCCGCAAAAGCCGTACGCCTCGAGCTGCCAGAGCACCAGCGGGCTGAAGACGTCGTACAGCATCGCCACATCGATATCGCCCGGCCCCACGCCCGCCATCGCATAGACATCGCGCGCCGCGTAGACGTTCGGCAGGTCGAAGGCGTCGTCTTTGTAGAACGGTGTCATCATGTAGTGGCGCGGCCCCATTCCCTGCGCCGCGCCCGAGATGTAGACGGACCGCTGCCGCAGGTCGCGCGCGCGCTCCGCGCTGACGACGACCGCCGCGCACGCGCCGTCGGTCTCCACGCAGCAATCGAGCAGGTGGATCGGGTCGGCGATCATGCGGGAGGCGAGCACGTCATCGACCGTGATCGGCTCGCGGAAGAGCGCGCGCGGGTTGCTCGAGGCGTGCTTGCGCTGCGTGACCGCAACGCGCGCGAAGTCCTCCATCGTCGCGCCGTACTGGTGCATGTAGCGGCGCGCCATCACCGCGTTCTGCTGCGCCGGGCTGACGAGCCCGTACGGCACCTCGAACGCGTTGTGGCCCGCGACGCGCTGCTGCGTGCCGGCCCACGGCCGCCCACCCGAGCCGCGGTTGCGCGCGCGGAACGCCACGGCGACGCCCGCCATGCCGCTCGCGACGGCCATCGCGGCGTGGATCACGGGCCCACACGTCGCGCCGCCACCCCAGCCCACCGCGCCCCACATGCGCAGGTTCGGCACGCCGAGGTTACGCGCGACATCGAGCTCGCTGTTGCCGGGGTCATCGAAGCGGAAGATCGCGTCGACGTCCTTCGGAGCGAGGCCTGCGTCATCGAGCGCGGCCGCGACGGCCTCGAGCGCGATCTGCAGCTCGGAGCGCCCGATGTCGCGCGCGTACTCCGTCGTGCCGATGCCGGCGATGGCGGTCTTGTCGCGCAGGAAGCTGTCAACCATCCGTGTTGTACGCCTCGACTGCGCGCTCGCTGATCAAGCGGTCGATGTCCCCGTCCGAATAGCCCAGCTCCGCCAGGATCGCCCGCGTGTGGCCCCCGACGGGCTCCCAAGGGCCGTACGACAGATCGTGCGCGGAGAACTGCACCGGCGATCCGTGACGCCAGTAGTCGCCATAGGTCTCGCTGTGGACGCGCGCCATGTAGCCCTGCGAGCGCATATCGCCATCGTCGAGGCAGAACCGGCCGGGGTTGCGCATCTCGACGGCGACAAGCGGCACATCGCGCTCGACGGCCAGCCGCTCCCATTCGCTGGCGCTCCGCGTACGCAGCACGCCCGCGAGCGCTTCGGCGAGGTCGCTCGCGCTGCCGGACCACGCATCGTCCCAGCGCGCGATAAGCTCCCGCCGCTCGATAGCCGCGCAGAACGCATCCCATTCGATGCGTCGCAGGCAGGCGAGGAAGACCCAGCCATCGGCCGTCTCGTAGAGGCGGTACAGCGCGCCGACGCCGGTAACGTCGCCATCGACACGTGGCGCAGGCGGCCGGCCATCGTATTGGATCAGCTCGTCCGAGTTCGCGTACATGTTCGACGCGATCATCGTCGTCATCAGCTCCTGCCCGCGGCCCGTCGCGTCGCGCGCCTGCAGGCCGAGCAGCAGCGCCGTCGCCGCGGCGATGGCGGCGTTCACATCGGGGTTGGCTTCGTTCGCGCGCAGCATGCGCCACGCCTCGTGCTTCAGCTCCTCGATCGGCAGTCCTGCGCTGTCCGGCGGCGGATGGCCCGCGCCGGCCTGGCGCATCGCGTTGCCCGCAGTCGCGCCCGCGATCGGATGGAAGGCGGGACGCGTCGCGTCCGGCCCGTCATCGCCATACGACGCGCCGTACAGATAGATTAGGCGCGGGTTGAGCGCCCGGCACGTCTCGTAATCGATGCCGAGGCGCGCCGGCACGCCCGGTCGGAAGTTGTGCAGCAGCATATCGGCGCGCGCGATCAGCTCGTGCGCGATCGCGCGGCCCTCCTTGTGCTTGAGGTCGAGCGCGATGCTGTGCTTGCCCTGCGTCGTCGGGAACGCGAGCAGCCCGCCGGCCGAGTACCGGCTGTAATCGCCGCCCAGCGTTTCGATCTTGATCACGCGCGCCCCTAAGTTCGCCAGGATCGTCGTCGCGTACGGCGAGGCGAAGAACGTAGAGAAGTCGACCACGGTGATACCGGCCAGCGGGCCGAGCGTCGGAGACGCGCGCGTCCGCCCGAGGCGGACGCCGGCCGCGGCTGGCGTGCCCCTCGCACCGACCAGTTCGTTATGCTCGCCCAGCCGCGGCGCCCGCTGGCCGATCACAACCTCGCTTTCCGAGAAGCGCACCAGCGAGCCCGGCTGCAGCGTCGGCTGGCCGTCTAGGCCTTCCACCTGCACGATATGACCGTTGTGCCGCACCTGACGGTGCTCGATCGCCTCCAGCGGCCACAGCAGCCGGTCGACCGCGACGTCGCGTTGGTCGTCGAACACGCGACGCCACTCGGCGTACGTGCGCTGTCGCACTCGATCGAGCACGATCTCCCAGAGCGCCTCGCCGTCCGCCTCGGTCGCCACCGACGGCATCTTCGCGAAGCGCTCCTCTCCGTAGAGATCGACGAGGCCGAGCGCCTCCATCTGCGCAAGCCAGAGGTGGTCCGCCGTGTTCGCAAGCTGGAGCCAGACGCCGTCTTTCGTCACGGCAGTCATGTAGTTCGGCCGCGGCACGCGAAAGGCGGGCCGGTGCACCTGCCGCGGGTCGTACGACCGGCTCTCGGCGCCCTCCGCGACCGGCTGCTCGGCCACTGAGCCGGGGCGGTTGTACACGCCCTTCTGCGCGGCTTTCGCCGCCGTCTGCGCATCGATGCCGCTGATCTGGGGCTGGATCCACATCGTCATGTCGTACGGCATCAGCGAGGCGAGCAGCGAGACGGTGACGTGCTGCCCAAGGCCGGTGTCCTGCCGTGCGTGCAGCGCAGCGAGGATGCCCTGCACGGCGAACATTGCGCCGGCGAACGAGGCGCACGGTACCGCCGGGTACATCGGCCCGTCCCGGTCGCCGATGCGCTCGAACGCCGCCATGCGGCCCATCTTCGCCGACACGAGCGCCTCGTAGCCAGGCAGGCCCGCATACGCGCCGCGCTCGCCGTAGCCGCTGATCGATACGTAGACGCAACGATGGTTGATCGCGCTCACGACGTCGTAGCCAACGCCGAGCCGTTCGGCCACGCCGGGACGCCACGAGAAGAGGGCAACGTCGGCGTCACACAGAAGCGCCAGCGCGCGCGCCCTGCCCGCCTCAGACTTCAGGTCGAGCGCCACGCTCTGCTTGCCGCGGTTCCAGGTCTGGAACGCAGGCAGCGCGCGCGCTGGATCGCCGTCCGGCGGCTCGATCTTGACCACCTCCGCGCCGTTGTCGGCGAGCACCATCGAGGCCAGCGGACCGGCCATCCACGTGCTGAAGTCGATCACGCGCCGGCCGTCGCAGGCGCCGCTCATCGAACGCTGCTCCGCGTCATGTCACCAAGCATATAGCACGAAGGGCGGGCCTCGAGCCCACCCTTCGTCGCGCTTGCGTATTGGACAGCCCTACCGTCGCGGCGCACCCTTTCGGCTCGTTCGCGCGCCGTTTCGCGATGCCTTGGCGCCAGCGCCGTTGCGAGCTGCGGCCTTCGGCGCTGCGACGCGCACCGCGCCGGCGGTCTTTGCCGACGGTTGGCGCTTGACGTTGTCGAGCTTGTAGATGCGCGCGGCGTTACCCGCGACGAGCTGGTCGCGCTCGCGCGGGTCGACGTCGGCCATCATCTCCGAGATGAGCTTGCGGCCGTAGGGCCAGTCGTTACCGTGGTGGGGGTTGTCGCTCGACCAGAGCATGTTGCCGACGCCGACCGAGTGGCGCAGCTTGATGCCGCTGTGGTCGTGCATGAACGTCGCGGCGCAGTTCGTGTACCAGTACGTGCTCGGTGCCTGCTTAATCTCGAACTCCACCCAGTTGCGGTTTCTCCAGTACCGGTCGTCCACCATCTCGAGGAAGTGCGGTATCCAGCCGACGCCGACCTCGACGAAGACGGCTTGCAGCTTGGGGAAGCGATCGAAGACGCCGCTGAACAGAAACTGGCTGATGATCGGCGTCACGCGCGTGAACACGCCCGCGTACTGCGCGATCGCGCGGCGGCGGCCCTCGATCATCTTCAGCGGGCTCGATCCGCCCTGTGCGTCCGAGGCCTGCTTCACCAGGTTCTCGCGTGACTCCAGCATGATATGCACGTGGACGGGCAGCCCGGCTTGTTCGCAGGCGGCCCAAAACTTGTCGTCCTCCGCTGTCATGTTGGCGCTGCCGTTCGGCCAGGAGCCGATCAGCACTCCGCGCGCGCCGGCGTCCTTCGCCTTCTTGACGTACTTGACGGCGACATCAATGCCGAGGCTCGGCATCTGGTACATGGGAAAGATGCGCGTCGGGTCTGCCGCGGCGAACTCCTCCTGCGCGAACTCGTTGTACGCATCGATGCCGGCGAGGGAGACTTTGGGGTCGGGCTGGCCCAGCCAGCGAAAGATCGTGCGCTCAGGCGGGAAGACGACGATCGCGCCCACGCCCTCGATGTCCATGTCCTTGACGCGCTCCTTGCCGTTGAAGCAGGCGGGCCGGATCTCGGCGTACTTCACGCCGAACCAGCGGAACTCCTCGAAGCGCTTGCCCGGCGTCGACACGAGGCCGATCGGGTCCGGCGAGCCGGTGCCGTGGTCCCAGGCGTCGCCGCCTTCATGGTCCTTGACGAGCTTGGGCGCATACTTGTGGAACTGGACCGGGAGGTGCTTCTTCCAGATGTTCGGCGGCTCGAGGATATGGGTGTCGGCATCGATCACGGTAAAGCCGTGCTGTGTCATGACGGTCTCCCTTCAGCAGGAGGATAGTGAGAAGCGGCCCTAGTATACACCTCGACCTGAGGCCCTACAAGACGCTAACCGAAGCGCACCGGCAGCGCGACGGGCGAGCGGAACATCAGCCCGCCGATGTGCGGCGGCGGCGCGTCCGGGTCCAGCCGCAGGTTGGGCAGCCGGTCGAACAGTGTGTTCAGCGCCGTCGTCATCTCCATGCGCGCCAGGTGCTGGCCTAGGCAGACGTGCGGCCCGAACCCGAACGCGACGTGGGGGAAGCGCTTCCGGAAAATGTCGAACGTCTCCGGATCGTCCCAGCGGCTCTCATCGTGGTTGGCGGAGCCGACGCAGACCATGATCGCCGCGCCCGATGGAATCGGCACGCCGCAGAGGACGGCGTCCTCCGACGACTCGCGGATGATCGACGTGAGCGGCGGCTCCCAGCGCAGGGCTTCGTCGATCGCCTGCGGAATGAGCGACCGGTCCTTCCGCACCGCGTCGAGCTGATCGGGGTTAGTCAGCAGTCCGAAGAGCAGGTTGCCCGATGAGCGGTACGTCGTCTCCGCGCCAGCCGGGAGGAGCAGGCGCAGGAACGCGCAGATCTGCTCGTCGTCAAGCGTCCTGCCGTCGATTTCGGAGTGCGCAAGGACGCTAATCATATCGTCGCGCTTCTCGCTGCGGCGGTCGTTGATCACCTCGACGAAGTAATCGTGAAGCTTCTGCGAGGCCGCGATCCCGCGCGCCGGGTCGAAGCCCACGTTGATCAGCTCGATCGCCCAGCGATGGAAGCGCGGCAAGTCCTCTTCCGGCAGCCCCAGCAGGCCGGTGATCACGGTGACCGGATACGGGAAGGTAAACTCGCGCGCCAGATCGGCGGAGCCGCGCTCGGCGAACGAATCGACGAACGCGTTGATCGTCGGCGTGATCACGTCGATTTCCCACTGCTGCATGGCGCGCTTGCTGAAGACCGACTCCAGCAGCGTGCGGTACTTCGTGTGCTCCGGCTCATCCATCTCCAGGATCGAGTGCCCCATCACGATGCCCATCGTGTTCGCATAGGCGTGTGATGAGAACGGACGGCCTGGCGCGCGCAGTACCTGCGTCACCGCGTCGTATGACATGGCCGTGTACATGTTCGCGTTCGCGAATGGGGCTGCCGTGATCGGCGCCTGGGCCTGCGTGAAGAAGTGCTTCCACAGCGGGCCCTCCAGCACGGGGCTCTTGCGCCGGAGCTCAGCGAAGACCGGGTACACGTCCTTGATCGTCTCGATGCCGACGGAGCGATCGAACGCCTCGAACGGGTTGTAGGTTTCGTCGTCGATCGTCGTGAGTGTGGACATCGCGGGCTCCTTCCGCCCCGCCGGCGGATGCGAGGGCGCACCGGCGAGCAGACTCTCGCTCTTCGGGTATAGCGCCGCAGCGTGAGGCCCGCCTACCCCCTATTGGGGGATAAGTGCGCTCCTCAGATGCGAGTTGGGTGCTGGATCGTTGCCGGAGGAAGCGGCCGCGCCTGTCTAGCGCAAAGCCTCGCCGCGAGGGGCCAGATTCCCTTTGACTAAGCCAGGGCATGCTTCGCTTCGCTCAGCAACTGTCTTGCAGAGCAAGGGGTTGCGCCTGGTCTTGCCAGCTGGTATTGCTGCGGGCCATGGCGTTCAGGATGGTCAGCAGTTTCCGCATGGATGCTGTCAGGGCGACCTTCTTGGGTTTACCT
>JBGQHA010000154.1:0-6596 GCA_041497735.1 Dehalococcoidia bacterium
ATGACCCCGGCGCAAGCGATCGACATCATCAGGCGCGAGGCGGGCCAAGGGAAGTTGGACCCGGCCGTCGTTGCAGCGCTTGAGCAGGTGCTTCCAAGCTGGGAGCGACGCCGGAGGACGGACCCAGCCCTGAAGGGATTCCGATTGCCGGACCGCCCCGTGGTCATGGCGGCATAAGATGCGAGCACGTCTCGGACGGCTTCTCGCCACCATCGCCATCATCCTTGGCTGCCTGTTCGTCACGACGACGGCGGCCGCGCTCGCTCTACGACGCTCGGACTTCGAGAAGCTGAACGCCGACACAGGCTCGGAGCTCAAGGCGGATTACTCGAAGGACGCACACGGCGTGCGCCTCGCGCCGCTGCAGGCCGACGTGATCCACGCGGCCGCGTCAGACGAGAGCGCGCTCAGCGCGCCGCCGCCGGCCAACGCCACGGCGGTCCGCGTGCCGATCGTCGGCTTGCCCACGGCGAGCCCGCCGGCGTCGCTGCCGGCGCGGCCGACCAGCACGGCGCGCGCGCCCTCGCCGACGGCCGGGCCGAAGATCGCAGGCGCAAGCCCAACGTCGACCCGTGAACAGCCGACCGATACGCCGACCTTCACGCCGCGCGCGACGGACACGCCGACGCCAACGCCGCCGATCCCCACGCCGACGGACACGGCGACGCTGACGGCGACCGCGTCCTTCACGCCGACGGGCACGCCGACGCGCCCGGCGACGCCGACCGCGTCGCCAACGCCGCCAACGGCGACATTGACCCGCGAGCCATCATCGACGCCGACGAGCGCGCGGGCGACAGAGACCCCCGTGCCCGACACCGTGACGCCTACGCTTGTGCCGCCGACGGAGACGCCGCTGCCGGACACATCGACGCCTACTCCCGTGCCGCCAACGAACACAGCGACGCCGACACCGCCCGCCCCCACGGCAACACCTTCGCCGACGCAGGTTGCGCCGACGAGCACGCCGACCATCACAAACACGCCCACGGTGACGCCGACGCCGAGCGATACGCCGACACCGAGCGATACGCCAACACCGAGCTACACACCAACGGTGACGAACACTCCGACGAACACGAGCACGCCGACTAACACGTCGACGCCATCAGATACGCCGACGCGGACGCCGACGAGGACATCGACGCCGACACGCACGCGCACGCCTACGCGTACCCCGAGCCCGACGCGCACGCCCGGCCCGACGAGCACACCGACGCCGACACCGATCGATGCGAAGCTCTACGTGTCGCCCGAGGCGCAGACCGTACTGCCGGGCACCGTGACGGTCGACATCAAGATCGCGAACGCGGTCGATCTCGGCGGCTACCTCTTCACGGTGACCTGGGACGACACGATCCTCGACTTCGTGAGCGTGAGTGACGGGCCGTTCCTCGGCTCGACGGGCCGGGCCGTTGTCTGCGCGCCCGTGACGCTGGTGCCGGGCAGCGCGACGTTCACCTGCAGCAGCATCGGAACCGGCGGCGGGCCTTCTGGAGCTGGTACGATCGCCTCGGTGCAGTTCGTGACGCTGGCGGACGGCACGACGCCGATCGTGCTCGCCGACGCGAAGATGAAGACGACGTCAGGGACGCTCTTCAACATCCTGAAGGAGGACGGCGAGGTGATCGTGGAGAGTCCGTCGCCCACACCGGCCGATACCTTTACACCCACGGACACGTGGACACCGACCGACACGTTCACGCCGACGGATACCCCGACGGTGACGCCGACGCCGACCGACACGCCGACAGCGACCGACACGCCGGCGCCCACCAGCACATCGACGCCGACCAACACACCGACCTCAACGCCGGTGCCGACGCCGACGCCGCCCGTCGGCAACGTGCTCGTATTCCCGCCGCATCAGAACGTGTCGGGCACCACGGTCTCGGTGGATATCAAGCTTGCGGGAAGCTCCGACCTGGGCGGGTATCAGTTCACGCTCACCTGGGACCCGCTGGTCTTGCAGTTCGCTGGCGTGACGAACGGCACGCTCCTCGGCTCTACGGGCCGGTCCGTCAGCTGCAATCCGCCGATCACTGGCCTCCTGGGCAGCATCAGCTTCGACTGCACGTCCACGGGAACGCAGGCCGGCCCGAACGGCGCCGGCGTGCTCGCAACGATCCAGTTCTCGACGGTGCAAAGTGGCAGAACATCGCTTGTGCTATCGGACGTGCAGGTCGTCACGTCAACGGGCGCCATTTACTCGATAAACTCCACCGGCGGTGATGTGCAGGTAAACTAGCCCGCTGGCGGACAGGGCTATCGCCTTGTTCGCCCTCCGCTCGCCCTGCTAGGATTCGGGCAAACGTTCTGGTGACGAGCCGTCAGCGTGCAAGGACGCCCCAGCGTGACCCCAATCCGCCGGCAGTACCTCGATATCAAACGGCGCTATCCGCACGCGATCGTCTTCTTCCGGCTCGGCGATTTCTACGAGACCTTCGATGACGACGCGAAGCTCGTCGCGCGCGAGCTGGAGATCACGCTCACCTCGAAGCCGATGGGCGGCGGCGAGCGCGTGCCGCTGGCGGGCGTGCCCTACCACGCGGTCGAGGGCTACCTCTCGCGGCTGATCGCGAAGGGCTACAAGGTCGCGCTGTGCGAGCAGATGTCGGACCCGGCGGCGAGCAAGGGCCTCGTCGAGCGCGAGGTGGTGCGGGTCGTGACGCCGGGCACCGTGCTCGACCCGAACCTGCTCGACGAGCGCGCGAACAACTACATCGTCGCGCTCGCGCCGGTGCGCTGGTTCGACAAGGCTCACCACAAGCGCGGCGGGCGCAATGGTTCGGCAAGGCTCACCACAAGTGGCTCCGATCCGTTCGCCGATCCGCAGGCAGTGATCGGCCTCGCCTATGCCGACGTCTCGACGGGCGAGTTCGTCGCGGGCGAGATCGCGGCGGGCGCGCTGGCCGGCGAGCTAACGCGGCTGCGGGCGGCCGAGCTGCTGCTGCCCGAGAGCGTCGATGCGCCGGAGGGCATCGATACGCCGGTCACGCCGTCGACCGACGATTGGTGGCTCGCCGAAGTCGCTGAGGCGGCGCTGCGCGAGCACTTTGCCGTCGCGTCGAGCGAGGCGTTCGGGCTGGCCGGACAGCCCGGCGCGGTCGCCGCGGCGGGTGCGCTGCTGCAGTACCTGCGCGAGAACCAGCGCTCGTCGCTGCAGCACATCACGCGGCTGCAGAGCTACCGGCCCGACGGCTTCATGCTGCTCGACGCGGCGACGCGCCGCAACCTGGAGCTGTTCGCGGGCGGGCGGCAGGCGAGCCGCAAGCATTCGCTCCTGGGCGTGCTCGACCTCACGGAGACGGCGATGGGCGCGCGGCTGCTCGCGCGACGGCTGGGGCAGCCGCTGCTGTCGCGTGATGCGATCGACGCGCGGCTCGATCAAGTACAGTTCTTTTTCGAGAGCGCGGTGCGGCGCGGCCGCGCGCAGGAGCTGCTCGCCGAGATGCCGGACCTCGAGCGGCTCGTCGGGCGGGTAGGGACGGGGCTCTGCTCACCGCGCGACCTCGTCGGGTTGCGACGGGGCCTCGAGCTGGCGCCGGCGCTGCGCGCGCTCGTCTCAGAAGACCCTTCGGCAGGGCTCAGGGCAGGCGGCGTGCCGAACGCCATCGCCGAGCTCGCATCGCGCGTGCGGCCGTGCGACGACGCCGTCGCGGCGATCGCGCAGGCGATCGCGGACGAGCCGGGCGTCACGCTGGAGCACGGCAACGTCGTGCGCGCCGGCTTCTCGCAGGAGCTGGACAGCCTGCGCGCCATCACGCGCGACACGAAGCGGTACCTCGCCGAGCTGGAGACGGCGGAGCGCGACCGCACCGGCATCAAGTCGCTGCGCGTCGGCTACAACAAGGTGTTCGGCTACTACATCGAGGTGAGCAAACCAAACGTTTCGCTCGTGCCGGACGCGTACGAGCGCCGGCAGACGCTCGTCGGCGCGGAGCGGTACGTGACGCCGCAGCTCAAGGAGTACGAGACGCGCATCCTTACCGCCGCCGACCGCATCGGCGAGATCGAGGCGCAGGTGTTCCGGCAGGTGTGCGCGCAGGTGGCGGCGGACAGCGGCCAGATCCTTTCGCTCGCGGCGGCGGTGGCCGAGCTCGATGTCGCCGTCGCGCTGGCGGAAGCGGCAGCGCGCTACGGCTACGCGCGGCCGGAGCTATACGACGGCGATGAGATCGACATCCGCGACGGCCGCCATCCCGTCGTGGAGCGCACGCTGGCGGATTCGACGCCGGCAGCGTCCGCCTTAGGCGGATTCGTGCCGAACGACACGCAGCTCTCGAACGGCGACGCGCAGATCGCGATCATCACCGGGCCGAACATGGCCGGCAAGTCGACCTATCTGCGGCAGGTGGCGCTGATCGTGCTGATGGCGCAGTGCGGCAGCTTTGTGCCGGCGGCGTCGGCGCGCATCGGCATCGTCGACCGCTGCTTCACGCGCGTCGGGGCGCAGGACGACCTCGCGTCGGGGCAGTCGACGTTCCTGGTGGAGATGCTGGAGACGGCGAACATCCTGCACAACGCGACGCCGCGCTCGCTCGTGATCCTGGACGAGATCGGCCGCGGGACGAGCACCTACGACGGCATGGCGATCGCGCGCGCCGTCGTCGAGTACCTTCACAACAAGCCGGAGGTGGCGGCGAAGACGCTCTTCGCGACCCACTACCACGAGCTCGTCGAGCTGGCGCACGTGCTGCCGCGCGTGCGCAACGAGAACGTCGCGGTGGTGGACGACGACGGGCGCATCGTGTTTCTGCACAAGATCGTGCCGGGCGGCGCCGACAAGAGCTACGGCGTGCACGTGGCGGAGCTGGCCGGGCTGCCGAAGCCCGTCGTGCAGCGCGCGCGCGAGGTGCTCGCGGAGCTGGAGCGCGGGGCCCTCACCCCTGGCCCCCTGCGACCTAACCCCCTGGCCCCCTTCCCTAAAGGGAAGGGGGAAGAGAGGGCGGGGCAGCTTTCGTTGCTGCCGAGCCGGTCGCCGCTGGTGGACGAGATCGCGGCGCTGGAGGTGGACGGCATGACGCCGCTCGATGCGCTGACGAAGCTATATGAGCTGCGGGAGAGGGCGCAGGAGTAGGCCCTCACCCCCGGCCCCTCTCCCCAAGGGAGAGGGGTGACGGCAGTCGGGGTGAGGGATGCGCCGACGAAGCTGTATGAAATCAGAGAGAGGGCGAAGCAGTAATGCGACAGACCATGGGAGAAGAGGGTGGCACTGGTTCCGGCACCTGGGTTTGGGAAGCATATCTTCGCGGACTAAAGTTGCAAGGATTGGACAACGTTGAAGTCGGACCCTTTCGCATCAGGCCGTCCTCACCGCCGCCGATAACACCAAAGGATGAAGATCAAGGACCTGTTGGATCAATAGAGGAATTCTTTGGCCGCAGTGCAATCCTGGCAGCTTGGGCTCCCTACAAAGCATCCTTCGTAGGAGAAAGCCGCGACCATACCGGGGCATCCAACGAGCTTCAGCAGTTGATCGGAATACTGCGATTATGGAAGACGGGTGGATTGCAACCCCACGGGCTTTGGGAACACAGTGGTCTTCTTGAGACAGCCGAATTTGGGGGTCGTGCTGTAGAAGTCCGAGGCCGGCCATGGGTCCTTGATCGGCAAGAGTTGAATAACCTACGCGAGTTCTTCAACGCTCTGTATCCCATCGACTACGGTGGTTTCTCGATCGCTTGGAAACGATTTGATTCATACTACTCGCGTTTAGACGATCAAGACGCCTTTATCGACCTTATGGTCGCCCTGGAAGCAGCGTTCGGAGACGGTGGCGAGGCGATTAGGTACAAGATTGCGCTAAGAACAGCCTGCTTTCTGGAACAAGACGACAAGAGTCGCAAAGCCGCGTACAAGTTCGTTACGGAGGCATACACTAAACGCAGCGGGGTGCTCCATGGTAGTCTCGAGGCGAGAGAATGGGCGAGCGCAAACTTGGATGGACTTGAAGGTCTTGTTCGCCGAACTCTAATCGGCCTGGCGAGACAAGCCAAGTCCGGAGCAGTTCCCACCGAAAGTCGGTGGGATGACTTTCTCTTTTGGCCTAAGGCCTAGCGAGTTGGTCCTCAATTAGCTCCGCCACCAGCTCCCGCACTTCGCGCGATGAGTGCAGCTCCACGACGGGTGTGTGCGGCGCGAACTGCGCGAGCGCGGCGGCGGCGTTGCGGAAGTGGGCGCGCCAGTGCGTGATGCCCCAGAGCAGGATCGAGTCCTTACTGGTGAACGAGAGCCGCCACGACTCGCGGTTGCCGTTCCACAGCTCTTGCCTGCGCCAGGCGCGCGTCACCGTACGCCAGAATAGCCTCGGGTAGACAACGCGAAAGGGCAGCTTGAGCCAGACGACGACCTCGGCGCGCGCGAGGACGATATCGCGCGTGGCGCGGTAGTTGCCGTCGCACACCCAACCGTCCGCGCACTCATCGAGGCGGCGCGTGACCTTCGCGCGGAACTCGTCGTCGGGCGTCGGCACCCAGTTCGGCTGGTGGTAGAGCGCGTCGAGCTCGATCGCGGGCAGGCCGAGCGCCGCGCCGATCTGGCGCGCCAGCGTCGACTTGCCGGAGCCGGACGGGCCGTAGACGGCGATGCGTCGC
>JBGQHA010000155.1:0-6592 GCA_041497735.1 Dehalococcoidia bacterium
CAGCCGCTTTGACCTGGAGCCCGCCGCGCCGAAACTCGGCGATGGCGACATCGACGCCAAGGACATTCAGGTGATCTACGGACGGCACGGCAGCACGTGTGCTAGCCCGCACCCAGCGCAGCCGCCCGTCAACCCGAAGGCTACTACGGTTCCGGCTCCCACGGCGGTTGGGACGGGACAATAAAGCACGTAGTCCAATAGGGGAATAAGGCTGGGGCCTCTCGCAAGAGAGGTCCCAGCCACAGCCTAAGAGCAACTGGCGACCAACCTCTCGAACAAGTTAGGTTGGGAGCCTTCAGGTAAACAGGAGGTGTGACAGAGGTGGCACATAGGAAGGGAACCGTGATGCGCCTAGCTGCGCTTGCCGCGGCGGTGCTCGCGATAGTGCTGGTTTCCCTAAGCTCTGACATAGGGAATGCCCGAGCCGTGGTGCCCTACGGCGTCGGTGATGTCTTTGCAGGCGTCGGCGGAGGCAAGATCAAGCACTTCGACTCGGCTGGCAATCTGCTAGAAACGCTGGACACTGGCACGACCTGCAACGAGCAGCTCGGGATGGCGTTCGATTCGTCGTCCAATCTCTACGCCACGTCATCGTTCGGGACCTGCTTTCCCGGCGGACAGGTCGTGAAGTTCAACAACACGGGTAGTCTCATCGGGCCGTTCGGTAGCGGCTACAGCAACTCCACAGAATCTATCGCCATCGATAGCGCGAACAACGTGTACGTTGGGCAACCTGACGGCACGCGAGACATCTTGAAGTTCGATGCCGCTGGTGCCCCGCAGGGCGCCTTTGACGTCGCAACGGAAGACCGCGGCAGCGACTGGATCGACCTCGCTGCCGATCAGTGCACCATGTACTACACGTCAGAAGGCTCCCTCGTGAAGCGCTTCGACGTTTGTACAAACACGCAGCTTCCGGACTTCGCAAGCGGCCTTTCGGGGCCATGCTTCGCGCTGCGGATCCGAGCGAACGGCGAAGTCATGGTCACATGTCAGACGCAGACGTACCGCTTGAATCCGGACGGATCGGTCAACAGTACCTATCCTGTTGGGAGCGAGTACCTCTTCGCGATGAATCTTGATCCGGACGGCACTCACTTTTGGACGGCCGGTTATTTCACGGGGAACGTTTACAAGGTCGACATCGCGTCGGGAGCTGGGACCGCCGCGCCGGTCTTCAATGCGAGCCCGACGAGCTTTCTTTCCGGCTTGACCATTTTCGGTGAGCCTGTCGTAAGTCGCCCGACGGCCCCACCGATCGTCAAGGATCCGCATCTGGCCAACCTCTGGCTCTGCCAGCCGGTCGCCACGTGCGCCTTGGATTCGGGTAGCGGCGTCGGCGAGCGCGACTTCAACGTTGACCTCAATGGTGCAGTCACTAGCATCAGCCCGAAGGGCGAGCCGCAGACCGTCGGCTCCTTCGAGTTCGAGGTGCGCTACGACCGCAAGCTGGTCAACGTGGACGTGACAGCGGGCTCCCTGTTCCGGGTGGGCGGTGTCCTGCGGAGCGACGTGGGCTGCGCAACGACTCGTGGGCAGGGCTTCGTGCAGTTCCGCTGCAACGTGAAGGGCAAGGACGGCGCGGCCATCACGGGCCCGGGCACGCTGGCCGTGGTGCACGTGACCCCAACGGCTGATGTGTACTCGATGGTGATCCCCTCACAGGAGAACGGCATCGCCACCCAGCTCATCAACCAGGGGTGCGAGCTCTCCGACCTCCAGGGCCACCCGATCGCCAGCAGCGTGTGCGGTGATGCAGACGTTACGCTGCGCTACTTGGAAGGTGATGTGAACGCGGACTGCATCGTCGACGTCCGCGATCAGCAGGAGGTCGCGTTCCGATGGAACAGCCACACAGGCCAGCTGCTCTACAACAGCCGGTTCGACCTGGAGCCGGCCGCACCGAAGCTCGGCGATGGTGACATCGATGCGCACGACATGCAGGTAATCTACGGACGGCACGGCAGCACGTGTGGTGCTCCGCACCCGGCGCAGGACCCGGTAGACCCGAAGGCTACTACGGTTCCGGCTCCCACGCCGGTTGGCACGGGCCAATAGCGCACGTAGCCCAATAGGGGAAATTAGCTGGGGCCTCTCGCGAGAAAGGCCCCAGCTCTTTGTCCTGGCCGAGCGCCGAATGGGCCGTACCCGTTCGGGGTTGACATAGTCCAGCAAAACGCGATAGACCGTATCGGCGGGAGCCACGGCGGGATGCCTTCGCCGTCCGGCGTATCACAGAACGCACGAGCGGTTTGGGGAGCGTCAAGAGGGGCAAACGACGCGGCTGGGCGAGGCGGCGGGCGTCCCCCAGAAGGAGACGGAAGCGCATGCGGCTGATTCGATTCGCAGTCCTCGGGAGCCTCGCGGCGCTCCTCGCCGGCGCAGGGCTGGCGCTCGTCCTCGGTGGCAGCGGCCCTGCCAGTGCCGCCGGCGAAGCGATGGCTGTCGACTGCGACGCATCGACGGTGGCGGTGGATACGACCTGCAGCTACGGACCCAGCGCGACCTTCCAGATCTCTGTCCAGGCGACGAACGCCGGGGACGGCTCCGGCTATACGGGCTATCAGGTCAAGCCGCGCTGGACGGCCGCCACCCTTCACTACAATGCGGCGTCCGACGCGAACGCTGAGAACAAGTGGCCGGTGGCCTGCTACGCGGGCAGAGTCGATCATCAGCCGGGCGATCCATCGGTCTTCTACGGCTGCGGTTCCGTCCCCCCCGTCACCAGTACTTACACGGGTCCTCTTGCGCAGTTCGAGATGCAATGCCAGACCCCGGGCACGACGGCGATCAACCTCGTCGCGAGCGCGGGCGATGCCGAGGGCGGGACGGTGTTCGTCGATAGTCTCTTCACTGCCGTTGACCCGGCGCTCACCAGCGCCTCGGTCACGTGCCGCGCGGAGGGTGAGGCGACGCCGACGCCTTCCAACACGCCGGCCGCGACGAGCACACCGACAGTGGGGCCCACGGTGGTGTCCACGGGCTCGCCATCGCCAACGCCCGTCACGCCCACCCCGACGCTGGGGCCGGGCCAGACGCCCACACCGACGCCGACTGCGACGACGCTCAGCACTCCTGGCGTCGGCCTGAAGGGCGATGCGAACGGCGACGGCCACACTAACAGCATCGATGCGGCGATTGTGCTGCAGTACGTCGCAGGCCTCGTCGGCTCGCTGCCAAGCCGATCGAACGCGGATGTGAACCATAGCGGCTCGGTGGACAGCATCGACGCGGCGCTCATCCTGCAGATCGACGCCGGGCTTTTGCCGCAGCCGTCCTAAGTCTGGCGAGGCTCGCCGGAGAGCCCCCGATAGAGGCGTATCGGGCCAGCCGGCATGGTTCGGGGCCTAAACCCGCTGCTGCCTAGCGCCTCTGACTGAGCCCTGTCGGGGCTCGTAGCGCTCTGTGGCGCCTGGCAGGGCCCCGTTGGCGCGCTTCTAAAGGGCCTCCTGCACCCCTACGAACCCAGGTCCTGGCAGTTTTCCAGCCGCCATTGTCCCGCCTCCAGGACGAAGCGGAATCTCGGCTTGGTGAGGGACAGGGCTACGCCGCTGGGCAAAGGCGTGTTATTCACCGACACGCTGAGGCCGGACAGGCCGGTGACGCTGATGTGGGTCTCATCGATCGTCTCCGCGTCAAGGTGGGAGATTTTCACGGTGAGGTTGCCCTCAGGCAAGAGGCTGCGGACGGCACCCAGGACGGCGATGGCTCTGGTGGGATCTCCGCAAGATGAGGAGAGGTAGCTGGCGAAGGCGCTCACGTCACCGCTGAGGGCTGCCGTCAGCAGTCCCTGCATCGTGCGCTGGATGTCGTTGGAGACTGTGGCGGAAGGCGCCTGGTGGGAGCTGCTCGACGTGCCGCGGCAGCTCGCGAAGAGCAAGCAGGCGGCAAGCAGGACGAGCAAGGGACGTCGCATCAGTCGGCCCCACGGCATCGGGTGAGAAGAACGGCGAAGCTACGCCATTGTACAGAGGCCGGTGCTTCGGCGGCCATCAGGCAGTCTGCTCGGGGGGAGCCTTCTGGGGAAGATGCGACTGCGCGTCTTTCGATTCGGCCAGCGACAAGTAGGCTTCTTCCTCTTGCGCGAAGTGAAGCCGCAGGATGGCGTAGAGGCCGTAGAGCACGCGCTGGATTTCGGGCAAGTCTTCCGGCGCGGGCCCTCCGGGGGTGATGTCGTCGACAAGGCGACCAAGTATTCGGATGAGATGGCTGATCTCCACATGAGAACGGCTCATAGTCGCGGTGGGATCCTCGCCCCCCAGGATCTCGGCCATCATCGGATAGAGCTTTGTCTCTTCGGCAACCTCGTGCGGCAGCAATGAGTCGACCAGGCGGCGGTATAGTTCTTGCAGCTGCGCCAGCGCCTCTTTAGGTGCGACAAGGCTGGCTTGGTCGGCGACGCTCCGAATCTGATTCACAATGGGAAGGAGCTCCGAGTGCTCCACCTGGAAGCGCTGCGTCAGGGCGATCTGGTGGCCTGCCATGGGCGCTGTCCCGGCGTACCCGCCCAGAGCGCGCAGCGCGTTCAAGATGGCGGCGACGTCGATTGCCTCCTGGAGGAATGCGCCCGCCACCGGAGTGAGGAAGCCAGCGACCGCGGCAACCATCGCCGCAACAGAGAGCCCCATCCCGAACAGGACGCTCTGGAGCGCGATGCCCCGCGCGCGCCTGGCTATCTGAAGCCCTTCGGCTAGGCGATCCAGACGGTCGACGACGAGGACGACGTCCGCCGCTTCCGATGACGCGGTGGCTCCGCGCGCTCCCAGTGCTATGCCCACATCTGCCGCAGCGAGCGCAGGCGCATCGTTGATGCCATCTCCCACCATCATGGTCGGCCCGCGCGCCCGCTCGGTTAGCACCGCGTCCACCTTTTCCGCCGGCGTACGTTCGGCGAGTACCTCGTCCACGCCAACGGCGGTTCCTACAGTCTGCGCAACGTCACCGCGGTCTCCCGTGACCATGACGACTCGCTCGATACCGGCCCGGCGAAGAGCCCTGATGGTGCGCGAGCTGTCCGGCCGGATCGGGTCGTCGAGGATGAGGGCGCCAGCCAATGTGCCGTCGACAGCGATGAACACGTTGCCCCGGCCCTCAATGGCAGTGCGCCGCCGGAGTTTACGCACCCAGTCAGGAAGGGGACGCTCCTTCGACACCCACTCTGCGCGCCCGACGGCAACAGCACGCTCATCCACGCGCCCACGGATGCCTTGGCCTGCTTCTTCTGTCACCTCAGTCGGAAAGGTCAGCGGGAGGTTCTGTTCGCGCGCGGCCCGAACGATGGCGGCGCCGAGTACGTGTACGGACATCTGATCCAGCGAGGCTGTTAAGCGGATGATCTCATTGGAGTCGCCATACCCCGGAGCTTCCACCTCTGTCACCACCGGGCGTCCTGCGGTGATCGTCCCCGTCTTGTCAAACAAGAGCACCCGTCCGTTGCTCAGCGCCTCCAGTGCAGCGCCGCCCTTGATGATGATGCCGCGGCGGGCTGCGCGCGAGACGCCGGAGACGATCGCGATGGGAGCGGCGAGAATCAGCGGACAAGGTGTAGCGACGACGAGTACGGCAAGCGCCCGAACAAGGTCTCCCGAGATGAGCCAGCCAAGAGCTGCCAGTAACAGGGTGATTGGCAGTAAGGCCAGCGCGTACCGGTCGGCAAGACGCACAAAGGGTGCCTTGGACGCCTGAGCTTCACGCACGAGGCGAACGATACCGGCGTATGTGCTCTCGTCGGCCGTAGTCGTTGCGCGAAAATCGAATGCAGCCCCTGCATTGATCGCGCCGCTGCGCACCTGCTCCCCGGACTCGCGCTCGACCGGCCCCGGTTCGCCGGTGAGCGCCGACTCATCGAGCACGGCAGCGCCACTCGAAAGGATGCCGTCAACCGGCACGACTTCGCCAGCCTTCACGAGCAGCAAGTTCCCAGGGCGTACCTCGTCAAGCCGCGGGGAGGTGATTTCATCTCTTTCGTAGCGGTGGACCACCCGCGGCGCGCGCTCCAGGAGGCCGCTCAGATCGCGCTGCGAGCGCCCCTTGGCGTAGTCCTCCAGCGCCCAGCCGCTCGCGAGCATCACCGCAATCGCGGCCCCGGCCAGATACTCGCCTAGCAGGAGAGAGCCTGCGATCGCAAGCAACGCGATGATATCAACCCGTGTCTCGCGGCGCAGCAGACCGGAGATGACGGAGACGGCTAGCGGGAGAAGGCCGGCGGCCGCGGTCGCGGCCCACGCGACTTCGGCAGCCCTGTGCGCACCCGCCAGCCAGGCAGCAATGCCTCCCAACAGCACGGCCGCGGCGAATACCAGGAACGCGATCTTAGGGCTGCGAGCTTGCTTTGTGCTCACTGCTGGTTTCCGGATAGGTCGAAGCGCCGGTGACAGTCTACGCCATAGGGTCTCTGGAATGCCCGCTGCTTACCTTAGTTGGCCAGGCAGGTTCTCATGCCAACGTCACGGAGAGAACGCGTAAGGCGGACGTTTCGCCCTTGTCGGAAGTGACATCTTTAAGAGACGAGTAGCGACACGCTCACTCTAAGGATCTTCGAATCTGGAGGAGAGGAGACTCGAACTCGCGATCCCTTCGGCTGCGCTCAGGG
>JBGQHA010000156.1:0-6556 GCA_041497735.1 Dehalococcoidia bacterium
CGCGCGCAGATCAAATCGGCCACGCTCCTCGCCGGCCTCTTCGCGGAGGGCTCGACCGAGGTCGAGGAGGCCGCGCCCACGCGCGACCACACGGAGCGCCTGCTCCACGCGATGGGCGTCGATGTCCGGCGCGAAGGGCCCTGCGTGCGGCTCGAGCCGCCGGCGAAGCTGTCGCGCATCGACCTGGAGGTGCCCGGCGACGTCTCATCGGCCGCCTTCTGGCTCGTCGCTGCCGCGGCCCACCCGGATGCGGAGCTGCTCCTGACCGGCGTCGGCGCCAATCCCACCCGCACCGGCATACTTGACGTTCTTGTCAATATGGGCGCTAATATCGAGATCCTGGAGGAGCGTATGGTAGGCGAGGAGCCGGTGGCCGATCTGCGCATCCGCAGCGCCGGATTGGAGGGAGCCGAGGTGAGCGGCGCGATGTTTCCCCGCCTCCTCGACGAGGTGCCGGTGTTAGCCGTCGCTGCAGCAATCGCCCACGGCACGACTGTCGTACGTGACGCCGGAGAGCTTCGCGAGAAGGAATCGGATCGCATCACGACGCTTGCGGCGCAACTTCGCAAGCTCGGCGTCGCGATCGAAGAGCGGCCGGACGGCTTCGCGATCGACGGCGGTAAGCCGCTGCTAGGTGCGCGCGTCAGCGGCGGCGGAGACCACCGCCTGACGATGGCGCTGGCTGTTGCAGGCTTGTTAGCGGACGGTGAGACGGTGATCGAAGATGCGGAATCGGTGGCGGTCTCGTATCCAGCGTTCTGGCGGCACGTGGAGCAACTGGGGGAGCCACGGAGTGGTGCCTGAGGAATGCAAGAAGCAGGAGGCACACGATGGCGACGGAGCTCATCCACATCGGCTTCGGCAACTACGTTTCGGCAAACCAGCTCGTGGGGGTCGCCGCGCCCGGCTCGGCGCCCATCAAGCGGCTCATCCATGAGGGCCGCACGAAGGGCGCAACGATCGACATGACGAGCGGGCGCCGGACAAAAGCCGTGCTCTTCATGGACAACGGCTCGGTCGTGCTGGCGGCGATCACGCCCGAGACGATCGAAGGGCGCGTGCGCAACCGGGCGCGCGGCATCGAGGGGGAGGGTGAGTAGCGGCGGCCCGCCGCTCCTCGTCGTGATCTCCGGCCCCTCCGGTGTCGGGAAGGACGCCGTTCTCGCCCGCCTCCGAGAGCGAGGCGTGCCCGCGCACTTCACCGTCACGGCCACGACGCGCCCCAAGCGCGAGGTTAATCCCGGCGACCACGCTTTCCTCAGCTTTCTCAGTGAAGAGGAGTTCGCTCGCCTCCTGGCGAACGACGGCCTGCTGGAACACGCGCAGGTCTACGGCTATCGTTACGGCGTGCCAAAAGCGCAGGTGATCGAGGCGCTCGCCGCCGGGAAGGACGTCATCATGCGCGTCGACGTGCAGGGCGCCGCGACGATCAAGCGCCTGGTGCCGGACGCGCTGCTCATCTTCCTCGCGCCGCCGTCCATTCAAGAGCTGGAGGCGCGCCTGCGCTCGCGCGGCCTGGACGACCCCGATACCATCCGTCGCCGGCTCGACGCCGCCGCGCGTGAGCTCGAAGAGCAGTCGGGCTTCGACTACGTCATCGTCAACGAGCGAGATCAGCTGGATCAGACCGTCGACCGCGTCCTTGAGATCATGGCGGCTGAACGCGAGCGCGCCGATCGAAAGCCGGTGAAGCTATCGTGACCGCCAGCCGCGTCACCGTGCGCGTCCCCGCCACCAGCGCCAACCTCGGCTCGGGGTTCGATTGCGTCGGCCTGGCGCTGCAGCTTTCGGCGGAGGTCACGCTCTCGGTCGACACCCCGGGCGAACCGTCCCAATCCATCGAATCGATGATTACCGCCGCCGCGCGCGCCGCCTACCGCGCCGCCGGGCGTCCCGAGCCGAAGGAGCTCTCCGCTTCCTGGGACCGAGGGCTTCCCGTCGCGCGAGGCCTGGGCGCGAGCGCCGCCGCGCGCGCCGCGGGCATCGCCGGCGCGAACGCGCTGATGGGCGGGCCGCTCACCGACGATCACTTGCTCGCGCTCGGCGCTTCGCTGGAAGGCCACGCCGATAACATCGCGCCAGCGCTCTTCGGCGGCTTGCAGGTCGTCGTCCGCGACGGCGATGCCTGGCGTCATCTGGCAGTACCGCTTGCGCCGGGACTGAAGGTCGTCCTGCTCATCCCCGACCTCGAGATGCCGACGCAGCAGAGCCGCAAGAAGCTACCGTCGAAGCTCTCGCGCGAGGACGCTGTCTTCAACGTCGGGCGCGCCGCGCTGCTCGTCGCCGCGCTCGCGCAGGGGCGCTGGGAGCTGCTCGACCCCGCGACGCAGGACAAGCTCCACCAGCCCGCGCGCGCCCAGCTCTTTCCCGCGCTCTTCGATATCTTCGATGCGGCGAAGGAGGGTGGCGCGCATGCCGCCTACCTCTCGGGCAGCGGTTCCACGATCGCTGCGCTGGCGACGGCGGACGAGGAGCGCGTCGCGCGGCTGATGCAGCAGGCGGCCATCGCGCGCGGCTACAGCGCCCGCACAGTCATCACGGAGCCGAGCGCGGACGGCGCGCGGGTCCTGCCGCCCTAGACAGCCCGAGCATCGCGCCACTTCACCTCGTACAGCCGGACAGCGTCCTCGAACCCGCGCAACACTACTTCGCCCCGGTCCGCGAACAGGAAGCCTTTGCCCGCCGCGAGCTGTCGCACCACGTCCGACGCCAAGATTTCGCCTCCCTCGGCGTGGTCGCACACCCGCCGCGCGAGCTGGACAGCGGTGCCGAACAGGTCGCTCTCCTCGGCGACGGGCTCGCCGGCGTTGACGCCAATGTGGACCTGTAGGGGCGCATCGCGATGCGCCTTGTCGTGCTGCTCCGCCACGGCGCGTTGGATGCCGATAGCGCAATCGAGCGCCGCTGATGCGGATGGAAACGACGCCATGATGCCATCGCCGGTATGCTTGATCTCGCTGCCGTTGTGGGCGCGCAAGGCCTCGCGCACGATGGCGTTGTGCGCTCGCACCAGCTCCTGCGCCTTCGCGTCACCGAGACGCTGGGTGAGCGCCGTTGAGTCGGCGATATCGGTGAAGAGTATCGCGACGAGATTGACCGCTGATTCGTCAGGCTCGGCTTCCGGTCGTGCGCCCCGTTCTTCATCAAAGAAGCCGATGATGAGTTCAGCGAGTTCCGGCCCGGGGAGGTCTCGCCCGGCGTCCAGCGGCAGGAAGCGCGAACTTGGGATGCAGGCCGCTGCCTGCTGGCCGGCGCTCAGCGATACCATCCTTCCGGCTCTCTGATGGAGCACGAGTGTTGGTGCCTGAATGCGCGACAGCGTGTCCGTGTAGTCTATGTCTTGTGCCGCCTCGGTCTCCAGAAGGGCCGCCGCAACTTCGGGAGACACAGACTCCCGCAGCATCGTCGAATACCAGCGCTGCAGCTCTACCGGCCCGTTTGGGAACACGTAGCTGGCCAGCAACCGCCTCGCCATGCCCCACTCGGTCCGGATCAGGTTCGTCGTGCGCTCGACCGCCTGCAGAAACCCCGTTTCGTTAGACCGCACGTAGGGCCCAAACAAAACAAGGCGCGAGACGCGTTCTGGGTGGCTTGACGCGTACGTCGCACCGGTCATATGGAACGAGAGGATGTCAAATTGCCTGAGGCTGGCGGCATCCGCAACGGCCGCGAAGTCCGCGACCTCAGCTTCTTCGCTCAGGTCTGTCACGTCCCGCTGCGAGCCACCCACACCCCTCCTGTCGTAGGTGACAAGCATACGATTCTTACCGAGCGTCTCGAGAAATCCACGGCTATGCGGCTCTTGCCAGCACCCTTCCTGCGAATAGCCGAATCCCCGTAAGATCAAGAGCGGATGCTCTGTATGGTCGCTGTACGTCGCGTACGCGACGCGCGTGCCGTCCGCGCTGGTGCAAAAGCGGATCTGCTGTTCCACTACGTCTCTTCCCGCCACCGTACTTCGTACAGCCGGACAGGGTCTTCGAAGCCGCGCAACACTACTCCGCCGCGGTCCGAGAACAGGAAGTCCTTGCCCGCCGCGAGCTGTCGCACCACGTCCGACGCCAAGATTTCGCCTCCTTCGGCGTGGTCGCACACACGCCGCGCGAGCTGCACCGCCGTGCCGAAGAGATCTTGCTCCTCGGCGACGGGCTCGCCGGCGTTCAACCCGATATGCACACGGAGCTGGTCATCGCCGTGACCCCCCACCGCCCGCTGGATCGCCACCGCGCACTCCAGCGCTCCAGAGGCCGATGGGAACGATGCCATAATGCCATCGCCGGTGTGTTTGATCTCGCTGCCGTTGTGGGCGCGCAAGGCCTCGCGCACGATGGTGTTGTGCGCTCGCACCAGCTCCTGCGCCTTCGCGTCGCCCAGACGCTGCGTGAGGGCAGTGGAGTCGGTGATATCAGTGAAGAGGACGGTGGCGAGACCAGCCGGCGCTACGGCTTGCGCGCCGCGCGCCTCGCGGTTGCCGATGAACTGCTCGATGAGCTCGGGCCGCACGGCATCAGTCCCGAGCAGAAAGGATACGATTGCGGCTTGATATTGGGCGCTGCGCTCCGCAGAGGTCGACCCGTCAACGAAGGCCGCCCGCGCGTCCGGCATCAGGCTCGCGATCTCCCTGCTCTGCTCCGGACCGGCCAAGGGACTGTCCGCCATGTGGATTAGCAGCGTAGGCATCACGACGCTCGGCAGCAGGTCGCGTACATCCCATTGTCCCACGTCCCGCGAGAAGGCCCTGAACGCGTCGAAGGTGCTGGCCTCTCGCCATACTGCAGCGAACGCACGCGATCGTTCCTCGTCCTCCCAGCCAAGAGCGAGCCTGAAATAGGCCTCGCTGGCGAACCGCCAGTCGCTACCTAGGAGCAAGAGCGTCTGGACCTGTTGGTGAAATTGCGGCGCAATGCGTGCAAACCCCAGCCCCAGCACCAAGCGCGACACGCGCTCTGGATGCGCCGCAGCATAGCTAATGGCGACTGGCGCGGTGAAGCCACCGGCCCCTGCAAGGACAAACGTGGTCAGCCCAAGTTTGTCAACCACCGCTTCGAGGTCACTCACGAGCGTATCGAGCTGGAACGCAGAGATGTCACGTTCGGAGAGGCCGAACCCCCGGTGGTCATATCTCACAAGGGTTGCGATGCGCGACACCCCCTCGTAGATACGTCGCTGGTCTGGCAGTAGCTTCCTCTCGGCCTGGAGGTGCGAGGGCAGTTCCATCCAGACGACCGTTGGCCCCTGGCCAATCGCGTAGTAGGCGATCGACACACCATCTGCCGTCTTAGCGAACTGGATCTGCGGCTCCATGGCGCACCTATCCTACCACCAGCAGTACGCTCCCGCCTCTCGCATCCCACCTCCCCTTCCCGCTGCTGCTTCCTTGGCCCTTGGCCCCTGGCCCTTGCTACATTCCACCCATGGCCCTGCTCGTCCAGAAGTACGGCGGCACCTCCGTCGCCGACGCCGAGCGCATCCGAAACGTCGCCCGGCGCATCTCGGCGCGTCGCCAGGCCGGCGATCGCCTGGTCGTCGTCGTCTCGGCGATGGGCGACACGACCGACCGCCTGCTCTCGCTCGCCCGCGAGATAACGGAGCACCCGGAAGCGCGCGAGCTCGACTTGCTGCTCTCCACAGGCGAGACGGTCTCGATGACGCTCGTCGCCATGGCGCTGCACGCGCTGGGCGAGGAGGCCGTGAGCCTCTCTGGCGCGCAGGCCGGCCTTCGGACCGATACCGTGCATGGCCGCGCGCGCATCCTGTCGGTCGAGCCGGGGCGCATCCACCAGGAGCTGGACCGCGGGCGCGTCGTTATCGTCTCCGGCTTCCAGGGTATTAGCGAGGAGCTGGAGGTCACGACGCTCGGCCGAGGCGCGTCCGATCTCACGGCCGTCGCGCTCGCCGCCGGGCTCGAGGCCGAGCGCTGCGAGATCTACACCGACGTCGACGGCATCTACACGGCCGACCCCCGCGTCGAGCCGTCGGCGCGCAAGCTGCGCGACATCAGCTACGAAGAGATGCTGGAGCTCGCTTCGCTGGGGGCGCGCGTGATGAACCCGCGCGCCGTCGAGCTGGGCGCGGTCTACGACATCCCGATCGTCGTCGCGTCCTCGTTCAAAGACGAGCCCGGCACTACGATCCACGGAGGCGTCAGTATGGAGCAGTACAACCGTGTGCGCGGCATCGCGCACGACATGGACGTGGCGAAAGTCACCGTCCGCGGCGTGCCCGACAAGCCCGGCATCGCGGCGGGCATCTTCGAATCGCTGGCGGAACGGCACATCGCCGTCGACACGATCGTCCAGAACGCCAGCGTCGAGAAGCTGACCGACCTCACGTTCACGGTACACGTCAACGACCTGCCGAAGGCGGTGGAGGTCGTCGACCGCCAATCGAAGGAGATCGGCGTCACGAGCGTGGTGACGGACGACGCGCTGGGGAAGGTGAGCATCGTCGGCACGGGCATCCACTCGGCGCCGGGGTACGCCGCGCGCATGTTCCGCACACTCAGCGACGCCGGCATCAACATCGAGATGATCTCGACCGGCGAGATCCGCATCGC
>JBGQHA010000157.1:0-6537 GCA_041497735.1 Dehalococcoidia bacterium
GACCTCTACGCCGTGGTCGGCGGCGCGTTCGCCGCGTGTTATCTGATGGTGGGACGCTCGGCGCGGCCCGGCACGTCGTGGGTGCGCTACGTCGGCGTCGTGTATCCAGTCGCCGCGCTGCTGCTCTTGGCCGCGACGCTCCTCGCCCGCGATCCGCTTACCGGCTACTCGACGAAGACGCTCGTCATGATCACGCTGCTGGCGCTCGGGCCGCAGCTCGTCGGGCACTCGGCGATCAACTGGGCGCTCGGTTTCCTGCCCGTGATGCTCGTCGCGATGGCGATCCTGGTCGAGCCGGTCGGCTCGACGGCGCTCGCGGCGCTCATTCTGCACGAGCACCCGTCGGCGGCCGAGATGGCGGGCGGGCTGCTCGTGCTCATCGGCGTGTATCTCGCGCTGCGCCCGGAGCGCGACGAACCGCCGATCGCGGAGCTGCCGGTCGCGGCGAAGATGGCGGTAGATTAGTTGTCGTCCGCCTGTCATTCCGAGCGAAGCGAGGAATCTGATCGCTCGTGATGGCATTCTTTTCGAGGGACACATTGCGGGAAGCCTAAAGGCTTCCCCTACAATGACCCCTGTCATTCCGAGCGAAGCGAGGAATCTGATCTCTCGTGATGACATTGCCTCGAAGCACGCATTGCGGGAAGCCTAAAGGCTTCCCCTACAATGACTGCTGACATGCCCGGACCATTAGAAGGCATCACGATCCTCGATCTCACCTGGGTGCTCTCGGGGCCGTACGCCGCGATGGTGCTCTGCGACCTCGGCGCGGAGGTGATCAAGCTCGAGCGGCCGCCGCGCGGCGATGTCGCGCGCACCACGCTCCCGATCGTGAACGGCGAAAGCGGCTACTTCTTCAGCATCAACCGCGGCAAGAAGAGCATGTCTGTCGACATCACGAAGCCGGAGGGCAAGGAGCTCTTCCTGCGCCTGATCGAGCGCGTCGATGTCGTGATGGAGAACTTCACGCCCGGCACGATGGACCGCCTGGGCCTCGGCTACGAGACGCTGCGTGCGCGCAACCCGCGCGTCGTCTACGCCGCGACCTCCGGCTTCGGCCAGACCGGGCCCGACCGCCTGCGTCCCGCGCTCGATATCGTCGTGCAGGGCATGGGCGGCGTGATGAGCATCACCGGCTACCCGGGCGGTCCGCCCGCGCGGCCCGGCCTGTCGCTGGGCGACATCGCGGGCGGGCTGTTCACCGCGATCGGCGTGCTGGCCGCGCTGCACGAGCGCGAGCGCAGCGGGGAAGGGCAGATGGTGGACGTGAGCATGCTCGATTGCCAGATCGCGATCCTCGAGAACGCGTTCATGCGCTACTTCATCAGCGGCGAGGTACCGGGGCCGATCGGGACGCGCCATCCGTCCGCGACGCCGTTCCAGGCGTTCCCGACGAAAGACGGTTACGTTGTGCTGGCGGTGAGCTGGGGCGTCGAGAACCAGTGGGAGCTCTTCTGCGCGCTGATCGACCGGCCGGAGCTGATCACGGACGAACGCTTCGATACGCCGCACGCGCGCACGGCGAACCACGCGCAGCTCGAGCCGCTCCTGAACGAAGCACTCATGCAGCGCACGACGCAGGAGTGGCTGAAGGAGTTCGACGCGATCGGCCTGCCGTGCGGGCCGCTGAACAACATCGCGCAGGCGGCGGCGATGCCGCAGGTGAAGGCGCGCGACATGCTGATCGAAGTCGATCACCCGCAGATCGGCAAGCTGCCGCTGGCGAACACGCCCGTGAAGCTCTCGCGTACGCCCGGCGGCATCAAGGGCACCTCGCCCGCGCTTGGCCAGCACACGGACGAATCGCTGCGCGCGCTGCTCGGCGTCTCGGACGAAGAGATCGCGCGGCTGCGGGACGCGGGCGTGATCCTGTAGTTCTCGCCTCTCGACCTGCGGGTCGCTCCTCTTAAACGGGAGAGCGGGGCCCTATTGTTGGTCGTACGCTTTCCGTAGGCCCTGTATGTCAATCTTCTTCATTTGAAGCATCGCTTGCATCACTCGGCCCGACTTCTCAGGATCTGGGTCACTCAACATCTCGCCTAGGGCGTTAGGAACGATCTGCCAGGAGAGACCATATTTGTCCTTAAGCCAACCGCACATGCTTTCCTCCCCGCCTTCAGTGAGCTTCTCCCACAACTCGTCTACTTCTTGCTGCGTCTCGCAGTTCACGAAGAACGATATGGCCTCAGTGAATTTGAATTCCGGGCCAGCGTTTAACGCCATGAGTTCTTGCCCCTCGAGCTGGAATGTCCCGGTCATGACGCTACCTTCTGGGCCGGGTCCTGCTTCTCCATAGCGCCTAACGTTCAGGATCTTTGAGTTCTTGAAGATTGACACATAGAAGTTCATCGCTTCTTCGCCCTGGTTATCGAACCACAAGAACGGCGTGATCTTTTGCATCTGGCCTCCTTTCAATTACTTGCGCAATTCTTCGCTCATGTTGCGTGGGGCTGGAGTGATCTGGTGAGGGAGGCCGGCAGCCGGTTCGGCTCGCTGAGGCGGCCACTCGCTTCCGCCTCCGCCTCCGGCAGCTCGGAAGCGAGCTTCTTCAGCCGCTCGCGCACGGACTCGATCGACTTCGGCATAGCGACGACAAGCTACGCCGCGCGCGTGGCGCGCCGGTGCGTCAGCTGCCAGCCGGCGTACAACACGCCGGCCGCGGCACTCGCGATGAGCACCGCGATCGCGGCGATCGATCGCGCGCCGTCGAACGGCCAGTGCCAGATCGTGTGCGAGCTCGCTGCGGGGGCTTGTGCGCCCGGACCGCCCGCCGCGCCGGCCTGGATCGTGACGGGGAACGTCGCCTGCACATCGTCGACGCCGCGGCGATGGACGGTTGCGGCGATCGTCCAGTCGCCGGGCAAGCTGAGGTTCGCGCCGGACGCCGTGTACTTCGCGCTGCCGGTCAAGATGAGCGGCAGGCTGGACTGGCCGGCGTTTGCTGTCGTGTCGGTGAAGTCCAGCCGCGCGTCGATGATCTCGCCGACGCTGCCGAACTCCGAACCCAGCGCCAGCTCGAAGCTGTTATTGCCGATTGTGCCGGGCGTGACCTTGAGCGCCATGATGAGCCCGTTCACCTCGGCGTTCTTCTGGATGAAGCCGCGCGTGTTCGCAGCGCTGATCGGCTGGCTTGCAGCCAATTGCGCGGCTGTCTGCGCTGCGGCGCGCGGCGGCTCGAGCTGGATCAGCACGGCGGCGGCGACGAGGACGATGATGCCCAGCACGGCTTCGATGCGCACCGAGTTCGACAGCAGGCGCTGCAGCTCGAGTACCGGGCCTGCGACAGGAGCGTCGTCATCGATGGCGGCACCGGCGATGTGCAGCGCCGCGGCCTCGACGCGCGATTGCAGGAAGAACGCGTTCAGACCGGCGACGGCCAGCAGCGGCAGCAACGCCGCCATCTTCGCGATGAGTGACCAGCCGTACGAGTACGTCCACAGCTCGCTCCACTTGGAGAACTGGGCGAGCGCGCTCAGCACGCCGCTCGTCATGAGCACGCCGACCGACACGGCTGCGATCAGCGAGAAGCGCTGGAACGACTCGGCGGCGAAGATCGTGCGCGGCGCGCCCTTCAGCTCATCGAGCCAGCGCGGCATCGCGAGACCGACGTGCACCAGCATGCCGATCCAGATCGCCGCAGCCGCGAGGTGGGAGACATCGAACGCCGTCGTCCAGAACGGCCCGCTGCTGCTGGCTGAGTGGCTGACGAGCGACTGCGTGAGCAAGATCCCCAGCGACGACAGGAGCAGGAGGCTGAACGTTGCCGTCTCCTGCAATGGGCTGCGCGCCCGCCATGCCAGCACCACGGCGACGAGTGCGACCAGCGCTAGGCACTGCCGCGCGAAGAGATAGTGGCCGGAGCGCGTGTCCCAGAGCAGGTTATCGGCGCGGCCCAGGCCGCCCAGCTTGTCCGCCTGCACGACAAGCTGCAGGATCGTGCCCTCGAGCGCCAGAAAGGCGGCGATGGCGCTGGTGAGCAACAGCACAGTCTTCGAGATGCGCCAGAGCTCTGGGGCGCTTTCCCGGCCCAGCCTTCGCGCGGCGGGCTTCGCGACGAACATCACGTACGTCGTGCCGCCCATGATCACGGACGTCCCGAGCAATACGATCCAGCGCGCGACGGAATCGAGCGACGACGGGCCGCTGGACGGCGGCTTGGTGAGCCCCTGCAGCGCGGCCGAGACGGCGCCCTTCGGCACCTCACCGTTCGGGCCGAGAACAGTAAATGGAAACGATCCGGCCCACGTGTGGCCGTCGAGCGTCGAGAGGTCGCGCCAGATTACGGTGTATATGCCGGGCGCCAGCGTCGTGGGGACGGCGGCCGCCATCTTCTTGGCGTCTTCCTTGAAGAACTGCGGCTGTCCTAGAGGCACCTCTTGGGCGGACTGGTCGTAGAGCTTGATCGAGCTGACGGACGGCTCGATCGGCTCGCTGAAGTTGACGGTGATCTCTGTGAGCGGCTGGGCAAGCTGGCTATTCGGCGCAGGGTCGGAGCCGACCTGCACGGCATGGGCGTCGGCGCGGCCGCGGGCGAGCCACAGCCCGCCGCAGGCGAACACCGCTATTACGAAAACAGGGAGGATCCAGCGTTTGAGAGGCAACCGAAACAAACTCGGAACCTTGACAATCCAGTCGGAACGCTTAAGATGGGGATGACCGCTGGACGTAGTTCAGTCACGGAGTTATAGCATGGCCAAGGGTGACCGGTCAAAACCGGGAACGTTGCTTTCTATGGCGTTTCTGATCGCTTCGGCAGTTGTTGTCGTTGTGACAGTGCTGTTGAGCGTTTGGTACCACGGCAATTGGAATCAGGCGGCGACGGCGTCCGGCGTCGTGGCGACGGTTGTTGCGGCCGGCGTGCTGCTCGGCACCGGGCAAGGTTGGGCGAATGGGAGGCGACTCTCATTAGCAGCCATTTCGACCGGCGTCGTCGGCCTCGCGGCGGTCTCACTTGCTGTTGTCACCTACGTCGGGGGCACCAGCAATGTCGGCCTGGTGGACGCCGCGCCCAGCACCCCCAGTTCGCAGCAGGCGGCGAGTGAAGGTGCTGCGCTGTCGCAGGCAACGTCGAACAACGTCGTCGAGCCGCCGGGCTACAGCCACGACCTCGGCGCGCACCCAATGTATGGCCAGTTCATGTCGATGTCCGACACGCAGATCCTGGCGAACACGCCGGGCGGCACACTGACGCCGGACGAGGTGCCGGTGCTGAAGGCGCAGCTCCAGGAGGCGCGAGCGTTCGCCCTTAATCACGATACGGTCGAGAAGGCGCGCGCGGCGGGCTATTTCAACACGACGAACGACGTGCCGTTCATGGGCGCGCACTTCATCAACGCGCAGTACCTCTCCGATGGCGTCTTCGACCCGAGCAAGCCGGAAGGCCTGCTCTTCAGCAAGATAGGCAATCCCAGCGGCGACTGGCACCTTGTCGGTGTCTGGTACCTGATCTTCCCGCGCCAGGCTGGCTCGAGCGCGACAGTGCCGCCGCAGGGCTTCGCCGGCAACCTGGACCTCTGGCACGCCCACTCCGGCCTCTGCACGCGCAACGGCGTCATCTCAGAGAACAACACGGCGGAGGGCTGTGCAGCCGACCACGGCAACTACATCCCCGACCTGCGCTGGATGATGCACGTATGGGTTTACCCGGAGAGCGGCGTCGACAACTCCGCCGGCGTGTTCTCCTACCTGAACCAGGACCTGTACGCCAAGCAGCAGGGCGATCCGAACCAGCCTCAGGGGCTCACCAAGAACTCGATCGGCGACAGCATCCAGTAGCGGATTCGACGAGAAGGTTCTTAGGCGTCGCGAGCAATCGAGGCGCCTCAGTCGTTTAAGGCGGGCGGTGGTACAATATGGGGCGCGCCATGGCAGACCTCATCATGTACACGCTCCGCACCTGTCCCACCTGCGAGCACGCTCGCCGCGACCTCACCGCCGAGGGCGTCGACTACGAGGAGCGCTGTATCGACGACAACCCACAGTGGTTCGACGAGGCGTCTCAGCTAGGTGTCACCGTCCCGATCATCGTGCGGGGCGACAAGGTGGAGATCGGCTGGAAGGGAGAATCCGGCTGACACTTCCAGTGAGTCGGGCCGTGTGCCCGAACGTCCCGCCGCCCGAGTAGCCGGCCCCCCTTGGTGGCCCCTATGTTGACGCTCTACAACACGCTCGCCCGCAAGAAGGAAGTCTTTGTTCCGCTCACGGCGAGCGAGGCGTCGATTTACTCCTGCGGCCCGACGGTCTACCGCGACGTGCACATCGGCAACCTGCGGACGTATCTTATGGCCGACTGGCTCCGGCGCACGCTCGAGCTCGATGGCCTACGGGTCAAGCACGTCAAGAACATCACGGACGTCGGCCACATGCGCCAAGAGCTGCTCGATCGGGGCGAGGACAAGGTCGTCGCGGCGGCGCTGGCGGCGGGGAAGACGCCGCAGCAGATCGCGGCGGACTATACGCAGTCCTTCTTGCGCGATGAGGCCGCGCTGCGCATCCAGCCCGCGCACGTCTTCCCGAAGGCGAGCGAGCACGTCGAGC
>JBGQHA010000158.1:0-6529 GCA_041497735.1 Dehalococcoidia bacterium
CACGTGCTGCTCGCGCAGCGTTCGCTGGTTCCAGTCGTACAGCTGGCGGTGGGCGGCGCGCAGCGCTCGCAGCGCCGCGCCCGTGATCGATAACGTGTCTTGCTGGTACATGCGGCCGACGGCGTCGACGAGCTGCCCGCAATACTGCCGGCTGCCCGGCGTCGCCGGCTCGACCAGTACGTACAGCTCATCCTCGTCCTCGTCGGGACGCTGGCGGGGAAACGAACGCAGCAGGGGGCCTTCCTCTTGCGCCTGACCTTCAACGATGGCGAATCGGCCGACCCAGACTTTAACCGACACCCGGAGTCCCTTCCTGAAGTCGAAGAAGATTCTTCAATTGTACGAGACGTCTTGCGGCGCCGCGAAGGCACTGAGGGTGCACAAATCCGGGCATCCCAGAAGCAGCGAGGGCTTGGGCGAATCAGTCAGGGACGTTTTCGAACCGCTCCTCGAGCGCTGCTTCGAGCTTGGCAAGGCCTGTGTAGGCGATCTCTTCCTGCGAGGCCATCGCGACGCCGAACGGCGCCTGCTGGCGCATCCATTCCGCGCGCTCTTGCGCCTGTGCGCGCGCTCGGTCCCAGGCCAGGTTGCCGAAGACATCCACAACACCGCCGCTGAACTTGCCATCGCCGTTCACCGAGAGCGCTAGGCAGCTGACAATGGGCAAGCAGTAGGCACCGGCCACTTCGGTCCGGATCGGCACCGGCATGAGCGGCATGGTGTGGCTGCCGCGAGTGTCTCCTGTGATGAGGGGAACGAGCCGGAACGGGTCGACGACTTCCTCGAGTGCCGGGAAGATGCGCTGGTTTCGAACGATCATGACCGGATCGTCCTTCCCCTGGTATGTGCCCGTGATGTTGTGCAGTCGGTCCGTGCTAACCGAGACGCCGATCTCTCCGGGGAACGCCCTGCTCTCGATCCGCGCGACGCCGTAGCGGTCGATTTGGCGGAGCAGGGCCAGGATGCTCACGTTTTCCTCGGGCGCATTGAGCCGCACGTGCCGGTGCGTTGGCGCCGCCCCGTGCTCAACTTTATGATTCATGTCCTCAACTACAAACGTGTACCCGCGGCCGACGTCCGGGCTCAGAAGGAACCCGGATGAACGCGCTGCGTCCGCGAAGGCATAGTAGAGGGCCTGATTGTACGCTCCGGGGCCGCACTTGTCCGCGGCGAACACGGCGATCGACTCAGCCGGGCGATGCGCGGGAAGCAGCTTGAAGGTGATCTCGGCGACGCCAGGGCCGGTGCCCCGAACGTTGCCGCTGGGCGCTGTAGGAAACAGGTCCTGGCCGGCTCCGTAGTTGCCCTCATCCTTAGCCACCGCTGCGGCCGCGTCGAACGCGGCCCGGCACGCCTTGTGGACGGTGGCCGCACTCGAACCCTCCGTGTGGGTAGTAATGATCGCGATGTCGTCGCCGGTGAACGTTACGAGGTGATCGATCACCCATGACTCGCTTGCAATCTTCTCCTCAACGGATTCGACCATCCGAGCAGACGGACGGGTGTGTCCGCCTATGGACCCGCAGTCCGCCTTTATCACGCTGAACGTCAACTCATCAATGGACATGGTTCCTCCTGATTTCGCCTTGCCGGTAGATGCCCCCGGTAGATGCTCAATGTGGCGATCATGCTGCTGTCGAACGACGCAGCGCTGGCACTATATCACATGGGTACCGGAGGGCTGATAGACGGATCCTGACGTGGCAGCACGCGCGTGTCGGCCTGTGCATCTCCCTCCAGGCCCCAGAGGCGCACACGCACGGGAGCGGCGCCAGGCGACTTGCAGATCGCCGTGACCACGGTGTGCTCCAAGCCGTCCGGCGTCACGACGCTGAGCGCGCGTGGCTGCCCAACGTGTACAGAGAGGATCCGGTACGTGGCTGCTCGTTCATCGGGCATGACAGAAGTGTATCTCTTGGCCCGTGGCCTTCGGCCCTTGGCCCTTGGCCCTCACTCCGATTGCTACATTCGCGTGAACTTCCCACCATCCGCCCTAGTATCTCCTTGCCTGGGTGCCGATCTTATGAAAGGATGGTATAGACGGTAGCTATCTCTCTCAAAGGAGACTCCAATGGCAGACGACACCCTCACGATCACCGACAACCGTACCGGCCGGAAGTACGAGATCCCTATCGAGAACGAAGCCGTCCGCGCGGCCGACTTCCGTCAGATCAAGGTTGAGGACGCTGACTTCGGCCTGATGCTCTACGACCCCGCCTTCACCAACACCGCCTCCTGCAAGAGCAGCATCACCTACATCGATGGTGACCGGGGCATCCTGCGCTACCGTGGCTACCCGATCGAGCAGCTCGCGGAGCAGAGCACCTATCTGGAGGTCGCCTACCTGCTCATCTTCGGCGAGCTGCCGACGCCCGCGCAGTTCGTGCAGTGGCGTCACGACATCACCTATCACACCTTCGTCCACGAGAACGTCAAGAAGTTCATGGACGGCTATCATCACGACGCCCATCCGATGGGCATGCTCGTCAGCACCGTAGCGGCGCTTTCCACCTTCTATCCCGAGTCGAAGGACATCTTCGATGATGAGACGCGCCTCCAGCAGATCCACCGCCTCATTGCCAAGGTGCCCACGATCGCGGCGTTTGCCTACCGCCACAGCCGCGGGTCGCCGTATCGCTACCCCGACAACGATCTCAGCTTTACGGGCAATCTGCTCAACATGCTCTACCGCATGTCGGAGGTAAAGTATGAGCCGAACCTCGTGCTCGAACGCGCGCTCGATCTGCTGTTCATCCTGCACGCCGACCACGAGCAGAACTGCAGCACCAACGCTATGCGCGCGGTCGGCAGCTCGCACGTCGATCCGTACTCGGCGACAGCGGCCGCGGCCGCCGCGCTCTACGGCCCGCTCCACGGCGGCGCAAACGAAGAAGTGCTGCGCATGCTCAACCACATTGGCAAGGTGGAGAACATTCCGGAGTTCATCAAGGGCGTCAAGGAAGGCCACGGCCTGCTCTTCGGCTTCGGCCACCGCATCTACAAGCACTACGACCCGCGCGCCTCGATCATCAAACGCATGGCGCACCAGGTCTTCGAGGTCACCGGCCGAAATCCGCTCCTCGACATCGCCCTCGAGCTCGAGCGCATCGCCCTCGAGGACGAGTACTTCATCACACGCAAGCTCTACCCGAACGTTGATTTCTACTCGGGCATCATCTATCAGTCGATGGGCTTCCCGGTCGAGATGTTCCCCGTGCTCTTCGCTATTCCGCGCACGGCCGGCTGGGTCGCGCAGTGGCAAGAGATGCTGCTCGATTCGGAGCAGAAGATCGCGCGCCCGCGCCAGGTCTACCTCGGCGCCGAGAAGCGTGACTTCGTGCCGATCGGCCAGCGAACGCAGCCAGCCGCCGCCGTCGCCTAATTAGCGCCGCGGGTGGCCTGAAGGCCGCCCCTACATTCCTTCTCCGGTGGCACGCCGGTTGACGTGCGTCCCTATTCTCGAACGCCTCTTTGTTGCCGATGCTTTGCTAGAATCACCAGGAGCGTTCGCATGCTGGAGTCCGCGGTTCGCGAGCTGAAGAACGAGATCGCCGGGCGCGATGGCACCAACATCGCCGGCGTTGCCTTCTCTCGGCGCGTCAACGAGCTGCTCAGCGTCTTCTACGACGACATCGGCGAAATCACCAACGTCTCCACGCGCGCGCTGTTCGATCTCTTCGTCATCAAGGTCCTCTACGTCGAGCGCCGCAGCACCGACGCGGCCGTCGTCGAATACCTCGGCCAGCTCCTCGATCGCTACCTGTACACGCAGGAGCTGTTCCCAGTTGCGTCCGATGGCAAGCCAAGCTGGCCCTATCTGTCAGACCTCATGCGCGAAACACAGCTGCGCTCACGCGTCCAGAACCTCTTCGAGGCGTATCGGAAGTACGCCGACAACTCACTCTTCGTCGCGGGCGTCTTCCCGCGCGCCATTCGACGGCGCCGGCGCATTCGCGCCCCCGTGCCTTCCATCGATCGCACGTATTATGTTGCGACCGGCAAGCGCTGCTACCGTCTCGCCGCGCGCCACGAGCTGGCGGACGTCACGCAGCAGCGCCCGCTGCTCGAGAAGCTTTCGTCTTATTTCGAGGTCTACGTTGATGCGCTGAACGAGCTGAGCGCACGCTACGTCATGGGCTTCGATCTGCGCCTCATCGCCGACAAGATGCTGGACAACTTCAACCGCTACCGCGCCACCGGCGACGAAGCTTGCCTTCAGAACGCCCGCCGCTACGCCGCCATCCTCAAGCTCGAGCCGGACGCCTTCCGTAGCTTGCTCACGGGCGGGCCCGCCTCGTAGCCGAGGGCCTCTGTCATTCGGAGCCCTTCGAGCCGCCAACGCCGCGGGCGGCCCTGAAGGCCGCCCCTACATTTCGTCTCCCACGTCGGTACTCCTTGATCCTCAGCCTGCCGTTACTGTACAACAGTACTTAGCACTCTCACCCTGAGAGTGCTAATCCCGACACATGAGGTGCAAGCATGGCCAAGCAACTGGTATTCGATGAAGACGCCCGCAGAGCGCTCGTCCAGGGTATCGACGCCCTCGCCGACGCTGTCAAGATCACGCTCGGCCCCAAGGGCCGCAACGTCGTGCTCGACAAGAAGTTCGGCGCGCCCAGCATCACCAACGACGGCGTGACGATCGCGAAGGAGATCGAGCTGGAGGACCCCTTCGAGAATATCGGCGCGCAGCTCGCGAAGGAGATCGCGTCGAAGACGAACGACGTCGCCGGCGACGGCACTACGACCGCGACCGTGCTCGGCCAGGCGATCGTGCACGAAGGCATGAAGAACGTCGCGGCCGGCGCCAACCCGATGGCGCTCAAGCGCGGCATCGAGCAAGGCGCCAACGCCGTGATCGAGCAGCTCAAGAAGGACGCCACGAAAGTCACCACGCGCGAGCAGATGGCGCAGGTCGCGGCGATCTCCGCCGCGGATTCGTCGATCGGTGAGATGATCGGCGAGGTGATGGAGAAAGTCGGCAAGGATGGCGTGATCACCGTCGAAGAGTCCAAGGGCATCCAGACCGAGGTCGAGTACGTCGAAGGCATGGCGTTCGACCGTGGCTACATCAGCCCCTACTTCGTCACCAACCCCGAGAAGATGGAAGCGGAGATCGAGGAGCCCTACATCCTCGTTACCGACAAGAAGATCTCCGCCGTCAACGACATCCTGCCTATGCTCGAGCGCGTCCTCCAGGTGAGCAAGAACCTGATCATCATCTGTGAGGACTGCGACGGCGAAGCGCTCGCCACGCTGGCGGTGAACAAGCTGCGCGGCACGATCAACTGCGTCGCCGTCAAGGCTCCGGGCTTCGGCGACCGGCGCAAGGAGAACCTCGGCGACGTCGCGGCGCTCACGGGCGCGACGGTGATCAGCGAGGAGATCGGCCGCAAGCTGGACTCGGTGCAGGTCGAGGACCTGGGCCGCGCTCGCAAAATCATTATCAGTAAGGAAGAGACCACGATCATCGAGGGCAAGGGCAAGAAGGCGGCCATCCAGGGCCGTGTCGCGCAGATCAAGGCCGCCCTCGAGACCACCACCTCGGACTGGGACCGCGAGAAGCTCCAGGAGCGTCTCGGCAAGATCTCCGGCAGCGTCGCTGTCATCAAGGTCGGCGCCGCGACCGAAGTCGAGCTGAAAGAGAAGAAGCACCGTGTCGAGGACGCCGTGCAGGCCACGCGGGCCGCCGTCGAAGAAGGCATCGTGGCGGGCGGCGGCGTCGCCTTCCTCAACGCGATCAAGGCCGTCGACGCGCTGCAGCTCTCCGATGACGAAGCGACCGGCGCGGGCATCTTGCGCCGCGCGCTCGAGGAGCCGCTGCGCCGCATCGCGATCAACGCCGGCAAGGATGGCTCCGTCGTCGTCCAGCAGGTGAAGAAGCAGAAGAAGGGCGAGGGCTACGACGCGCTGCGTGACGACTACGGCAGCATGCAGCTCAAGGGCATCATCGATCCACTGAAAGTCACTCGCTCCGCGCTCGAGAACGCGGTCAGCATCGCCGGCCTGGTGCTGACGACGAACTGCCTCGTCGCCGACATGCCGGAGAAGAGGGACGGGGCGATGCCCGCCGCGCCACCGATGTACTAGTCGGGCGAACGATTAGTTGCAGGGGCGTTCAATTGAACGCCCTTGCATTGTCCCAAACGACACTGAGGCCAGGCCTAAAGCCTGGCCTTCTCGCATTGGGGAACACATCGCAGCCTGCGAGTGTATAGTTGGGTAAGAGGGGCGGACGATGAAGCTTCGGACAGTGGCTGTCGCACTGGTTGTTGCCGGGCTCGCCGGTGCTGGAGTCACACTGGCGGTGCAGGCGCTCTTCTTCGGCGGCGGGGAATCGCTGCACCTCCAAACCGAGAGCATGGGCGGCTTCGATGGGCAGGTCTTCATCGTCAACTTCGATCCGGCCGACCCCGACCTCCACGCGTTCTGTTCGGATGCCACGCCGATCTACGCCATCGCCTTCGTCGACGCCGATACTGACAGATCCCTCGGCGTCCTTGGTGAGGACAGTCCATCGCCCAGCTGC
>JBGQHA010000159.1:0-6523 GCA_041497735.1 Dehalococcoidia bacterium
CCCCGGCAGCCGTACCAGCGACCAGCAACGAGCAACCAGCGACCAGCGTCTACCCCTCCGCCCCTAACCTCCGCCCGCCCAGCACGTGCAGGTGAATGTGGTAGATGGTCTGCCCGCCGTCCTCACCGACGTTGAACGCCAGCCGGTAGCCCCGCTCCGACACGCCCTCGGCCGCAGCCACCTTGTTCGCGACCTCGAACAGCCGCCCCAGCAGCGGCGCGTGGCCCTCCCGCACTTCGCGCATCGTTTCGATGTGCTCCTTCGGGATCACCATGCAGTGCACCGGCGCGCGCGGGTTGATGTCGCGTATCGCGAAGCAGACGTCGTCCTCGTGCAGCTTGGGCACGTCCATCTCCCCGGACGCCATCTGGCAGAAGAGGCAGTCGTTCGCCATCGATCGTTCCTAATGCGTAGGGGCGGGTTTCAAACCCGCCCCACCTCTGTGCGCTTGACTGTGCCCCTCTCCCTCCACGAGGGAGAGGGGTTGGGGTGAGGGAGTTCTCCCCTAGATCTTCAGCAGCTCTGCCACGTGCTCGCGGTGGAAGTCCGCGTCGCCCCACGCCAGCTCACTCGCCTTCTGGCGCCGGAAGTACAGCTGCACGATGTACTCCTTCGTGAAGCCGATGCCGCCGTGGATCTGCTGGCCGTGCGCCACCACGCGCCGCGTCGCCTCGCTGCACCACGCCTTCGCCATGTGCACGTCCATATCGGCCTCTGGCGTGTTCTCCTGCACCGACCACGCCGCCTTGTACATGATGAAGCGCGCGCCGTCGACGTCCGTCACCATGTCGGCCGCCTTGTGCTGGATCGCCTGGAAGCTGCCGATCGGCCGCCCGAACTGGATGCGGTCCTTCGCGTACTGCACGCTGATCTCGAAGTCCTTTTGCGCCAGCCCGACGAGGTACGCGCACTCGATGACCGTGCCCTTTTTGGCGATGCGCTCGAAGATCTCCCAGCCCTTGCCGGGCGCGCCCAGCACGTTGTCCTTCGAGACCTTCACGTTCTCGAACTTCACCTCGCACTGCTTGTCCGATGCGATCGTCTTCAGCACCGTGTGCGAGATGCCCGGGCTCTTCGCGTCGACGATGAACAGCGTGATGCCGTCCTCACCCTTGCCGCCCGTGCGCGCGACCACCGTCATGTAGTCGGCGACGTGCGCGTCGCGAATGAAGAGCTTCGTGCCGTTCAGGACGTAGCCGGCGCCGTCCGCTTTCGCCTGCAGTTCGACACCCTCCGCGTCGAACCGCGCCGATGGCTCCGTGAACGCCAGCGTCCAGATATGCTCGCCCGACGCGATCTTCGGCAGGTACTGCTGCTTCTGCGCGTCCGATCCCGCCTCCAGCAGCGCGATCGCCCCGCCGACGCCTGTCGGAATGAACGGGCCCGGCACCAGCGCCCGGCCGAACTCCTCGACCAGCACGATCAGGTCCAGAAACTCGAAGCCCTGGCCGCCGTACTGCTCTGGGATGATCAGCCCTTGCCAGCCCAGCTCCGCCATCTTCTTCCACAGCTCCGGCGAGTAGCCCTTCTCGTCGTCCTCCATCTCTCGCACGTGCTTCTCCGGCGCTTCCTTCTCCAGAAAGTCGCGCGCCGCGTTCTTCAGCAGGTCCTGCTGTTCGCTCAGTCCCAGGTCCATGTTGTTGTCTCCTCTCTCTGCGCTATTGAACGTGTTGGAGGTTGGAAGCTGGATGCTGGATTGCCTGCATCGAGCTGTCGTCCTCCTGATCCAGCCTCTAGCTTCTAACTTCCAGCTTCTGCTTCCCCGCCTCCTTTATCTCGTTGATCTTCGCCGCCATGATGAAGTCGTTCTCTGACAACCCGCCGATGCTGTGCGTGTACAGCTCCAACTTCACTCGATTCCACGACACGCAGAAGTCCGGGTGATGCCCCTCAGCTTCCGCGATCTCCGCCAGCGTGTTGACGAACGTCATCGCGTCGGCGAAGTCCTTGAACTTCAGCGACCGCGCGATCTTGAGCGGCTCCCCATCGATGAGCTTCCATCCGCCCACCGACGCGAGCAGCGCCTCCGCCTCCGAGCGCGGCATCGGCGTTGTCCCGCCCTCGCACGGCACGCAGTGTCGCGCTGCTAGTTCGGTCATCGACAGCAATGGAAGTGTTTCGAGCGGCGTCAGCTTCTTGTTGATGGGATCAGGTGCGACGGCGAAACCCTCCAGTGTGAATGCGCCGAGCAGCGGCTCCGATCCTTCGTCGCCGAAGACACAAAGGGTATGGATGGTCCGGCCTTCGATTCGGACTGCCACTTCCCCAACGTCACGCTCAATCGTACGCCCGTCGGCGACCTTGAACAGCCGCCGAAACGACGGCTGGATCCCGAGTGCCTGTAAGAGGGAAGCCGGCACCCACGTGTAGAAGGCCCCAGTGTCCACCACGGCGTCAACGGTCGTAAACGGCCCTTCCGGCGTCGCGGCGATCTCCAGCGGATAACGAAATACCCCCATAGATTCCTACTCTCTGGGTAAGCCTAGGCCGCGCTGGGCAATCACCGTGCGCTGGATCTCGCTTGTGCCGCCGGCCAGCGTCGAGCCCACCTGCGTGCGGTACATCCGCTCGATGCGCCCGTCGAGCGGCGCGTGCGGCGACTCCGGCCCGAGCTGTCCGTGCAGCCCGGCCAGGTGCGCCGCCGTCTTCGCGATGCGCTGCCCCAGCTCCGAGCTGTACAGCTTCATGATCGAGGCCTCCATGTTCGGGATCAGCCCCTTCGACTGCATGCTCGCGATGCGATAGGAGAACATGATCGCGATCTTCGTCTCGATGAAGCGGTCCGCCAGCTCGAAGCGCGCCGTCGTCGTGTGCTGTTTGCTCCAGAACGGCTGCGTCGCGCGGGCGATCTCCTTCAGCAGCTCCTCCAGGCTGATCGCGCTGAGGATGCCCGACCGCTCGAAGTCCAGCGTCGTCGTCGCGACGTACCAGCCGCGGTTCAGCTCACCCAGCACGCTCTTCTTCGGCACGCGCACGTTGTCGAAGAACACTTCGTTGAAGCTGTGCACCTCGGTCATGTTCGTCAGCGGCCGCACGCTGATCCCCGGCGCGTGCATATCGACGATGAACGCGCTGATGCCCTTGTGCTTCGGCGCGTCCTGGTCCGTGCGCGCCAGCAGCATCATGCGCTCGGCCCGGTGCGCGCCCGACGTCCAGATCTTCTGGCCGTTGATCACAAAGTCGTCGCCGTCCTCCACCGCGCGCGTCTGCAACGACGCCAGGTCCGAGCCGGAGCCGGGCTCGCTGAAGCCCTGGCACCAGTACACCTCGCCCGAGAGGATGCCGGAGAGGTGCTCCTGCTTCTGCTCGTTGTTGCCGTGCACGATGATCGTCGGGCCGATGAGCCCGATCGCGAGGAAGTTCGGCCGCGGCGCTCGCGCGCGCGCCATCTCCTCGTTGTAGACGAACTGCTGCATCACGGACATGCCCGCGCCGCCGTACTCCTTCGGCCACGCGGGTGCCACCCAACCGCGCTTCGCCAGGATCTTCAGCCAGTCCCGATCGCGCGTGTCTTCGCCCACGCCCACGCCGAGGACTGCCTCGTCCGGCTGGCGCAGCCCCTCCGGCAGCTCCCGCGCGATGAACTCGCGCACTTCCGTGCGGAACGCCGCTTCGTCTGGCCCGTCTCTAAAGTCCATGCTCTACCCCACGATCTGGACGACGCCGCTGTCGCCGTTCACAATGACCTTCGCGCCGTCTGGAATGATCTCTGTCGCATTGCCCGTCGCCACGACGGCCGGTATCCCGTACTCGCGCGCGATGATCGCCGGGTGCGAAAGGATGCCGCCGGTGTCGGTGACCAGCGCGCCCACCTTGGCGAACAGGATCGACCACACAGGCGACGTGATCGGGCAGACGAGCACGTCGCCGGGCTGCAGCCGGTCGAACTGCTCCTCGCCCATGATCACGCGCGCCGGGCCGGTGTAGGAGCCCCTGCCGGCGGCGATGCCCTTCAGCTCGCGCCCGCCGGCCTCGCCGCGCCGGTTGCTCTGCTCCGGCTCGAAGACCTTCTCCGTCGCGTACATGAGCACTTCCATCGCCGTGCGCGTTTCCGCCGGAAACACGTCGAGCGGCGGTATCGGCGGCTCCGTCCCGTAGCTCGCCGGCGGATCGAACGCATCCGCGGCGTAGAAGTCGTTCCGCCGCTGCTCGATGACGCCGCGGGCGGGCGTCCGGCCTCGCAGCGCGGCGACCACGTCAAGGTACGTGAGGAAGAACACATCGTCCGCAGACGCGAGCGCGCTTTTGGCGGTCAACCGTCTCGCCGCTTCGAGGGCGGCGAAGCGCGACAGCGCGAGCGGGACGCTCACAGTATAGAATTCGTTCTCCTCGCGGATCGGGTACGCCCGCTGCGCGTCCTCCAGCATCGAGCTGAACTCCGTGCGCAGCTCCTCCGTCGGCAGCGCGGCGACGGCCCTGTCTCTCGCTTCGGCGCGCGTTGCGGCCAGCCGTTGCTGCTCCTCTTGCACGCCCGCTGGCTTGCGCAGCTCGTCCTGCAGCAGTTGCCCGACAAGTTCAGGTCGCTCGTTCAAGCACTGCTCGACGAGCTCGTAGCGGAGTGCCCGGCAGCCGTATCGATACATGTAGTCCTCGAACGCCGCCGAGAGCTCACTGCTGTGCTCCGCAAGCACCGCGCCGACAGCTTCCGGCCGCGCGTTCGCGATCGCGGCCCTCAGCTCTTCGTTCGCGCGGATGCGGCCGGCGAGCTGCGCGAGCGCCCGCGCCGGCTCGCTCGACATCTCGGACAGGCCGGCGAACAGCGGCAGCACCTCAACGTCGCTGTACCCGAGCTTATCCCGACAGAAGAACATCAGGTTGATGAGCGGAAACCACGTCAGCGTGAGCAGGAAGTGCGTATCGAGTCCGTCTTGCGAGAAACGCCACACGTGGTCCATATGCTCCGCGAGCTGCTCGTCCGAGAGCGACGCGAGATCGACCGCCCGCAGCCGCTCGATGTCCTTCGTTAGCTGCGGCCGCAGCTCCGCGTACCAGCGTTCGACGATCTGCCGGTCCAGGCGCGATCGCAGCGATGCCTTGCAGCGAGCCGCTCGCTTGCGGAAGGCGGGGTGCACGCGCAGCACCGACCACAGGACGAACTTCGGCGGCAGCTTGGAAGGTCCGGCTCCATCGCCCGCGCCCAACGGCTTCATACGCTGGTACACGTAGCCGCCGATCTCGCGGAACTCGAGCGCCTCCAGCGGAAAGCCGAACTCTTCAAACACCTTCCGGAACGCGCTGTTGATGCCCTCAATGAGGCAGCTCGCGCCCAGCGGCGTCATCGGCCTTGGGTAGTGGCTCGCCTCGCGCTGCCAGTAGCCCGGCGGCGGCACGATTGCAGACGTTGTGGCGCGTTGCTTAGTGGTAGTCATCAGTACCTTGGTAATCCTAGCCCTCTGCTCGCGATGATGTTGCGCTGGATCTCGCTTGTCCCCGCTGCGATCGTCGCGCCCAGCGACGTCATGTACGAGCGCTCGAAGCGGCCGCGCAGCTTCGCGTGCGGCGAATCCGGGTCGAGCTGTCCGTGCAGGCCCAGCATCTGGATGCCTGCGCGCGCGAGCCGTTGCTGAGACTCCGAGTTGAACAGCTTCACGACGGACGCCTCGTAATTCGGCACGATGCCGCGCTCCTGCATCGTGATCACGCGATACGACATCAGCCGCATCACGTTGATCTCGATCCACAGGTCGGCCAACCGATGCCGCACCGTCGGCTTATCGATCAGCCGCCCGCCGCCCCGTCCTGAGCTCGTCGAAGGATTCCATGAGGTCTGCGCGCAGTACGCCGTCAGCTCCTCCAGCGAGCGCCGCAGCCCGGCCGATGCGCCGACGTTGCTGCGCTCGAAGTCGAGCGTCGTCGTCGCCATGTACCAACCGCGGTTCAGCTCGCCCAGCAGCCCCGCGCGCGGCACCCGCACGTTGTCGAAGAACACCTCGTTGAACCCGCCGCGGCCCGCCAGGTTGATCAGCGGGCGCACGTTGATCCCGGGCGACTTCATATCGATCAAGAAGTAGCTGATCCCCTTGTGCTTCGGTGCATCGGGGTCGGTGCGGGCCAGGCAGAACATCCAGTCCGCGTAGTGCGCCTGGCTCGTCCAGATCTTCTGGCCGTTGATGACGAAGTCATCGCCGTCCTGCACGGCGCGCGTCTGCAGCGACGCCAGGTCGGAGCCCGAGCCCGGCTCGCTGTAGCCCTGGCACCAGATCACCTCTCCGGACGTGATCCCGCTGATGTGCTGCGCCTTCTGCTCTTCTGTGCCGTACAGCATGATCGTCGGGCCCAGGTAGCCCACCGCCGGCAGGTTGATCAGCGGCGCGCGATGGTACGCCATCTCCTCGTTGTAGACCACCTGCTCCCACAAGCTCAGGCCCGCGCCGCCGTACTCCTTCGGCCACGCCGGTGCGATCCAGCGCTTCGGCGCCAGCTTCTTCAGAAAGGCGCGCCCGTAGAGGAACGACTCCTCGTCGATCGCGCTGTCCGAGCCGACCCAGTCGCTCGGCAACGCCTCCTTAATGAAGGAGCGCAC